>DAOWIM010000126.1 GCA_030640905.1 bacterium | reverse complement strand
CCTATGAATGTTGACCTCTACCTGACTCCGATCAAATTCACGCCGGATGACCTGCATGGCAGAACTGTCGTGGCTATTGATGTCCTTCGTTGCTCCACTTCAATATGTGCCGCTTTCCAGGCAGGAGCTCGCGGCGTCATACCGGCCGACGGGCCGGGCGAGGCGGTCGAAGCATGGAACAAGCTGGGAGCCGATGCGGCTGTTCTGGCAGGCGAACGAGGCGGTATCAAAATCGACAGTTTTCAACTGGGGAACTCCCCAACCGAATTTGATGCCGAGGCAGTCGGTGGCAAACTGGTAGTAATGACAACCACCAACGGCACCCGCATCTACAATTTGGCCAACAACGCCGGACCTGTTATCACTTGCGCTCTTGTCAATATCTCGAAAGTGGCTGCGCGGGTGGCCGCCGATAGCAACGATCTGGTAATCGTCTGCGGCGGGCGGGATGGTAGTTTCTCCATTGAGGATACGATCTGCGGCGGGATGCTTATTGATCTGCTGGAAACAGCGCACCAGAAAAAGCTGTGCGTCAACGACGCCGCATCCGTTGCCCGACTGCTATTCCAAAACAACAAGAACCGGATACGCCAGGCGGTAAGCGAAGGAGAGCACGGACGATACCTGACCTCTCTTGATTGTCAAAAAGACGTAGAAATTGCAACTTCAATAGATTCGATCCCGGTACTCCCAATCCTTCGCGACGGCCAACATATCCTCGAAGATAGCGGAGCAGTGGAAAATCGGTGTGACACTTTCGCTCAACAGGATGTATAAACGACTATGAAGACTTTCTTGCCCCTGGTAACCGTATTGATAATAGCGCTGGTTTCTGCAGCCAGCGCCGAGACTGGCGTCAAGTATGCCATCGCTACCTATCAGCACGACGCAGTTGCTGAGACCAATGTTCTCCTGCTGGCCGATACCATCGTGTGTCAGGTCGGCTTACCTGTCTCCGGCTTCCTGACATCGTTTTCTGCCGAACTGGAAGTGATCGAGGCCGACACTGCCCAGGCCACATTCAATGTTCATGTCATAACCCTTGGTCCCAACGCCAACACCTACTCCAAGGCGTTTACTGCCGAGTACGGTCTACCTGCCCGAATCGACGGCATCTCCGGCAAGAACGATTCGAAATACTCGCTGGTATTAGTACCAATCGAATCGGTAGAGATAGACCCCGCCATCTGCGAATTTGACCATCGCTCCTCCGATGATTTCCGCTTTCTTCCAACGGCTCACACAGACATTCATTTTGTGTCCAATTCGCTGGGCGACTTCTACTTTGACGCCGTCAAGGAAGTGATGGAAACGCAGTACCGCCTGGTGCGGGCCGCTTTCAATTTCGATCTACCGGGCAAGTACTCCGTCTATCTCTGCCCCTGCCCTGTCAAGACGGTTATCTGGGACAAACGATTCGGCATGGCCATCGATCCCACTCGATCCACCGCCTTCGCTATCTACAGCCACGAATTGAATTCCACCGACCCTTTCGTTCTGATCCTGACTGCCATCCTGCGCAACTGGGGTTATGCTCCCCCGTTCCTCGCCGAAGGCATGGCCGGTTATCAGTCAACCTCCGTCTACGACATAAAGAAAATCATCGCCGAAGGTAAAGCGATTCCGCTGGCCGATCTTATCGGTACCTACGATTATTATCAGGCCGATCCTTTCCTGGCTGACCGCACGGCTACCTCGTTTGTCAATTTTCTCATAAACTCCTACGGTCTGGATATGTTCTCCGACCTCTACCAACAGGCCGACGATCTGAACCTCCGGGAGAAAATCGAAACTGTCTATCAGGTGAGTCTCGACAGCTTGGAGAGCGAGTGGCAAAATGCGATCGACCTGACCGAAATCAATATCAACGACCTCGGATACCAGGCGTACTTAGCTGAGATGATGTTTGACTATCCATCGATGCTGAAATACTGTCAGGCCGCTTCCGAGTTCATAAGTACATCTCAGGATTCGATACGAACCCTCTCTCAACTCAAGAGGGCATACTTCTTCAACGGCGATTACTATGGAGCTACCGAAGTTCAGCAACTGCTGACCCCTCTGCAACCGTCGATGGCGATCAACCTTATGGCCGAGGGCAGCTACAAGATGATGAACGCTCTCTACTCTGAAGCAATCGAAGATTTCAACAAGGCTCTCCAACTGGATTCGACCCACCAAATGAGCAGGTTCAATCTGGCTATCGCTCATATCAACACGGGCAACGACTCCACAGCCATCTCTTTGTTTCGAGAAGTCATCGCCAGCGCTGGCAAAGAAGGAGCCCAGGGAGAAAGTCGAGTTCTGCTGGGGAATCTTCTCCTCAAATCGAACGACGAGAACGACCGTAAAGAAGCAGAACGTGTGCTCTCCGAAGCACAGTCGATCTTCGCCGGAGCCTTGCAGACAAATCGAGCGTCGGCGTCTTCGTACATGTGGATCGGTGTTGCTTCCTGTGGCCTCGGCCAACTGGAAGGCGCCATCACCTATCTGGAAACCGCTCTCTTTCTGGAGTCGAGACCATTCTATCTCGGACTCATAAACCTCTGGCTCGGCAAAGCGCACGACCTCAATGGAGACCATACCCGCGCTCGGGAATATTATGGACGCACCCTTGGTGTACCGTCGGCTGCCTACCATCAGGACGAAGCGCGGCGATACCTTGAGACGCCGTTCTCCTACTGACGATGCTGGGATTTCTCAATTCAACTATTCTGCTCGCTGCCGCTGCAGCACTAATACCGCTGATAATCCACCTGTTCTCCCGGCGACGGGTGAAGATCGTCCCGTTTTCGTCATTGCGGCATCTCAAGGCGATGCAGCGTCGTCAGGTCCGCCGGTTGCGTATCCGTCAACTTCTACTGCTGATCGTACGGATGTTGATTATCCTGACGGTCGTCCTTGCGTTCGCACGCCCCACGGTCGAGACCGGCGGCGTTGGATCGCACGCGGCAGTTTCGGCGGCTATCGTTCTGGACAATTCGGCATCAATGAATCGTTATGTTGCCGACGGCAACCTTTTCCAATTGGCTCACTTGCGAACAAGTGAGTTGATCGAAACTTTCGGGGAAGCCGACCAGATACAACTGCTTCCTCTTGACCACACCGGATTTTCCGTAGATGCCTTCTCCCCCGGTTCTCCCGCTTCAGTCCTGGAGCAATTGCAGAACATTCACGCCGGTTCCGATCTGGCTGACCTTGAGGGAGGCCTTGAGAATGCTGACCAATTTTTGTCCGACGCCTCCAATCTAAACCGCGAAATCTACATCGTTTCCGACCGGCAACGACGCTCGCTGCCCAACCAACCAGTGCTGGCAGATTCGGATGCACGCACTCACTTGATTGAGTTGCCCTTTCAACCCGATGGCAATGTGGGAATCATCTCCGTTGATTTTGGTGGCCAACTATTAATCCCCGGACACAATTTTGAGATTGCCGCAACGATCCGCAACTACGGAAGCGAAGAGCAATCCGACCTGATCGCATCATTGTTCCTCGACGGTAACCGGATCGCGCAATCTGATTTTAGTGTCGCCGCCGAAGGCGAGACCGTGGTTCGGTTCGACCGTTCGGTATCACACACCGGGCTACATTCCGGCTTTGTAGAAATATCGGACGACCGGTTTATGGCCGACAACCGATACTACTTCAGCTTCAAAATCCCCCAGCGTTTCAATCTCCTGATTATTGGCGATGGCGACGCCGGGCAATTTGTCTCACTCGCTCTCACGCCCGATGAAACAATCAACCAGTACTGGTCGGTAAAGCAGGTTCCCTCCGCACAGCTGGCGGGGATCAACTTCACCGACTACGACGTCGTCGTTCTCTCCGGCATCCCGACACTGGACAAGCTGTTCGTTCGTCGCCTCCATGCTTTCGTTCGTGGTGGGCGAGCACTGTTTTTGATCTACGATGGCGCTACCGACATAGACCACTTCAATCAGTATTGGTCCGATGCAACCGGACTCACCTACGATGAAGCCGTGCAGCAGAATTTCACACAGTCCGGCTACTACGTCCTTGAGTCGGTCGAGTTGGCCCATCCCGTTTTCTCGGTGTTTGGCCTTGAGAACAGCAACCTCCCGGAGATGAAATACTACACTCTTCCCCGCATGCAGACTTCGCCCGGCGCAACAATCCTGGCCCGTTTTTCAGGTAATCGTCCGGCCCTGATCGAAAACCGATTTGGCAATGGACGCGTCCTCACTTTTGCCGGTGCCTTCACGCCACGTTATTCCGACATGACCGGCCATGCCTTCTTTGTCCCCTTCATTTCTCGGATCGCCGAGTACCTTGCCGCCGACCTCTCCAGCTACGAACAACACCTCTTCGCCGGCGACCACATCTCCCGAAGCCTGGTCGTGCCCGGACAAGTTGAGATGTCCCTCCGCATGACCGCCCCCGACAGCTCGGTCTATGCGCTCCAACCCGAAGAAGACAGCGACATGCTCATCATACATCCAGCGCCGGTTGACCAACCCGGCATCTATCGCATTACAT
>DAOWIM010000257.1 GCA_030640905.1 bacterium | reverse complement strand
CTATGTTTTCGATGAACCGACCCGTATCGACTGGCCGACGATATATTACCTTAATGACCGCTACGGCTGCCGCGTCGATCTGGTGACAATCAGGCCACGGGCGAGATTGCTGAAAGAAAGTTTCGAGATTGATGACCGGCAATTGTATCTCCATCGGTGTCACGTTCCTTTCGCCGACCCGGCCTGGACCGATTCGCTTGAGGTCGATCTCTTTAGTGACCGCCGCCCCGATATCGTCATCTTTGGCCATCTGGGTAACGATAGTCTCACCGGGAAGTTCAAAGAGTACCTGCTCGAACTGCCAACCGCACCGGAACTGACTTTCAACATCTTAAAAATATACCAGCACGCGGTTGGCGACATGACACCCCAGAGCGATCTGGGCAGGGTTATTCTCAATGGACGCGAACAGGCCAACCGATACGCCGACCGGATCGACGCTGAAGTACCGTTTTTCTATCCGTGGTATAGCTCCGATCAGTTCCGACCGGACAAACTCATTCACTATACCCTTATCCGCAAGGAGTTGGCCGCCGAGTCACCCGAAGTTGATTTTCTCTCCGGTATCAATCCGTCCCGTGTGATTGATATCACGATGGCCCTGCCGGCAAGAGGTCCCATGAAAGCGACCTTTGTCAAACAGTCGCGAAAATTCGCAACGTTCTTCAACGCTTCCCGGCGATCATTTGGAAAAAAGAAGGTGGAACAAATCCTCTCGGGGTATCGGGAACTACGCAACCTGAGTGACCATCGCGATTTTGCCGCCGACTCTATTGCCGCAACCGACTATTTGCCCTACCTCCACGATCTGATGGGCAAGGCGGAAAAAGCTGCCCTGCACGCAGTCGGCGCAACATGGGAAGGCCGGACGCTGCTTCATGATTCACCGCACGGACCGAAGCTTAAGTTCAACGTCTCGATTTCCGCCAATGGACCCAAGGAAGTGCGCGTTACCAACGTGAGGTTTCATCCGTATTGGGATACGACGATCATTGTCCTTGACGATGAAGATAAAACCATTCAGCCGCATCAGTCGCTCGTTCGTGAGTATCTTATCGATATTGAGCGGACACGTCTTGAGGCTCCGATACCCGAATCGCTCCTCTTCTCCGCCGAGATCGTCTATGGACAGATTCCGCTGCAGGTCTACAGCATTCTTCCGGTCTGGGAAGCTCCCAAACTGGGAATAGCATTCGACCCAGACTTCCGTTTTGTACTGCCTCCGGGCGGTCTCGATGGTGACCGCATTGTCTCATCGATGAACTGGAAGTTGATTATTACCAAGCCATACGATTATACCGGTAAGGTCAAGATCAATCTGGAACCACCGCGGGGCCTCTTTGCGGGCGCCTATCGGCAGGAGTTGATGCTTGATGCGGGCACTTCTCGCGAGACTGTCAGAGTGCCGTTCTCGATATCAAATTTGTTTGAACAGGGTATCCAGCAGGCATCGGTCACACTCTCGGTTGACAATAGACCGGTGACCTCCACTAAGGCCCGAATTCGTATTGCCGCCTGCCATGTAGCCGAGACGATCAAAATTGGTTTTATGCCCGACACCACCGGTCTGCTGGAGGATTTGCTCCGCATGACCGACGCCACTATCACGCCGCTGACTGATCGCATGCTTGTTACCGGCGACCTTTTTCCATACAACGTCATTATTGTAGGTTCGGCCGCATTCCGTGGCTATCCATCGTTTAGAAAAGTCAGCGACCGCATCGACGATTACCTCAGAAACGGCGGCTCTATTGTCGTGTTTGGACAACCGGACGACCGGCCCGAAGGCGCTTTGCCGATCTCTCTGGTTCCGGATACTGAAGAGATCACCGGCACCGATGCCATCATGTGCCTGCAGGAAGCCCGGCTTCTGAGCCAGCCGTATAAGATTGACCAGGCTCAACTGCTGGCGAACTTTGGATCACTCCGACCGGTGGCCGCAGCCGATATTGCCCCGGCTGAACGGTTGCTGGTGACCGCTTCCGGGGGCACGCTTATTTCGGTCAGCCGCATTGGCGATGGTCAGGTGATTTTTTGCGGTATGCCCCTTCTTGAAATGGCCTCAGAGCTAAAACTCGAAGCGATCCATCTGCTGGCTAATTTGCTGAACTATTGACCCCTTCAATTGCTATAAAGCCTCAAGTTTGTATCTTTGTGCAACCAGATTGTGTAAGTGAATGACAGACGACGCATCACAACCCGGAGATGAAGCCACCAGCTCTGTTGATACTGAAACCGAAATTTTAATTCAAAAGGCCCTCGACGAATTACTGAAAAATAGAACTTCAATCGTCATCGCGCACCGGCTCTTAGATCAACTCTTGGCGAAGGGGCAGATTTACCGTAAGTTATATGACATGCAATATCGCCAGCAGGATAGAGCCATGGCGACCAGACCATGATAGGACCGACAGATTAACGATGCTGAAGAAAACAGAAATCAAAGAGTTGCTGCGATTCTCCGAAGAGGTCGCCCGCGGTGCCGGACAAATATTGAAAAATGGGTTTAATCGTCCCCCCAGTATTCGCTACAAGGGGAGGATTGATCCCGTCACCGAATTTGACCTGCGCTCGGAGAAATATATTGTCTCGCAGATTCAACAACGTTATCCTGATCATTCTATCCTTGCCGAGGAAGGTAGCGGCCGCAAGACGGACGGAGCGTTCCGATGGGTAATTGATCCGCTCGACGGCACGGTCGATTATGCTCATGGCTTTCCCGTCTACTGTGTCTCTATCGGCCTTGAATACCGGAGCGAGATCGTCGCCGGGGTCGTTTTTGATCCTGAGCGAGACGAGTGTTTCACCTCCGGTTGCGGCTGTGGTGCGTTTCTCAACGGGAAGCGAATCAGAGTATCCAAAGAAAACAAACTGGAACGAGCCCTTCTGGCTACCGGATTTGCCTATGACATCAAGACCGCGCGCCGCAACAATCTGGGCTATTTTAGCCGGATGGCCAAGCAGGCCCAGGGAGTTCGACGCCTCGGATCGGCCGCAATTGACCTCTGCTGGCTGGCCTGTGGTCGAATTGATGGATTCTGGGAACTAAGCCTGCACCCCTGGGACACAGCTGCCGGGCGGCTGATTGTTGAGGAAGCAGGAGGCAAAGTTACTCGCTTCAGTGGCCGAAAATACTCTATATATGATAATGAGATACTGGCCAGCAATGGCCGGGTCCACAGGGCTATGCAAAAAGTCCTGACCTAACAAAGACTGAACTGTCGGACGCTACGATCGAAAGGTCAGCGCACCGCAGAGGTATTGGAGAAAGATCATGAGAACCACCCGAATCACGATTACCGTATTGTTCGTTGCTGTCGTGGCAATGTTGAGCCTGAGCTGCGGCAAAACCGAGGATGCTGGACCGCCGATCACCACCAAGGTCCAGGAAGGTGTTGTTACTTTTGAAAAAGTATATGACCAGAAGGGTGGAAGCACAAAGGGCGGCTCGTTACGGCTCACTTCCGACGGAGGCTATATAGTCTCCGGTGTGCTTCAACCCGTAAGCAAAAAAGAATCCGCCTACCTCCTAAGACTGGATATCAACGGCAACAAAATGTGGGACCGATGGTACTCCCAAGCTACGCCCTTGAAGGCGAAGCGTGTGGTCAACTGCGACGAAGGTGGTTATCTGATTGCCTGCCAGGCGGAGCAAACCGAAAACAGCAACAGGAGAAAAATTGTTCTGATAAAGGTCGACTCCGAGGGAAATTACGAGTGGGAAAACACTCTCCAGAACGACGGCGATGAATTATGCTCCGGGTTTGAAAAAACTCTCGACGGCAACTATATCATGGTCGGTCGCACGACGTCCAGCGATGGTGTCAGGATCAATGGTTTCTTAACCAAGATAAGCAACCGCGGAATTATTCTCTACAAGAAGACATTCCACGACCTAGGTGTCCGCGATACATTTGGCCCTCTGGTTCTCGGTGATAGCGGTTTCGTAATTACAGCCGCGATAAACATCACTGAGCCGGTTGCTAACTCAGACATAATGGTTATCAGAACCGACCGCGATGGCAAGGTCCTGTGGCATCAACAAATCGGCGATAGTAATCAAGATGCCGCCCCTGCTCTGGCCGCAGCATCTGATGGCGGGTATTATCTTGCCGGAAGCACCATGTCCAACAGCACGGGCAACTACGATGTCTTCGTGGCAAAACTCGCCAATGACGGTGATCTGGAATGGACGAAATCGGTTGGAGGAGCATCCCACGATGCCGGCTATTCGGTTGCCGCGGCCGCCGATGGTGGCTGCGTTGTATCCGGGGCAACGCGATCAATGGGCGAAGGCATCCTCAAGGCGTACATGATAAAGTTGGACAAGGACGGAACACTGCTCTGGCAGAAAGCTTTCCACGCCGGTAACCGCCAGATTGGACCCTCGGTCATAGCTACTCCCGATGGCGGTTATGCTATTGCCTCGGGAGCACGACGCCCGCACAGTTCTGAGTACATGACATTCATAATCAAGACCGACGCCAACGGCAACGTCGAAAACTCATCGGCCAACCGACCGGCTGTCTTCTAAAGAAAGTTGTCTGAATAGCATGGCTAAACCGAAACTCATAAAGTCAACCTCAGGCATCAGGGGCGTGGTCGGCAACGGACTTGATCCGGTTCTGGTCACTTCCTATGGTGCAGCATTTGGCACCTTCTTGAAACGAGGAAAGGTTGTTGTTGGACGTGACAGCCGACCCTCGGGAGATATCTTTTCGCGCGCCGTAGTCTCAGGACTGATCTCGGTTGGAATTGATGTCATCGAAATCGGAATCGTCCCCACACCTACAGTTGAAATCGCCGTCAAGGCACTCAAGGCAGCCGGGGGCATCTGCATCACTGCATCGCATAATCCGTCGGAATGGAACGCTATCAAGTTCTTCAACGACCGTGGCGAGTTTATCACAGCTGCACAGTATCGACGACTCGACAATATATTTGAATCGGGCAAGTTTGCACTGAAGCCCGCTGCCCGTCTCGGATCAATCACCCGACAGGATCGCTGGGTTGATGAACATATCAAGCGCACGCTGGCGGCAAAAGCCGTCAACCGTAAAGCTATCAAGAGAAACCGACCGAAGATCGTTATTGATGCTATTAACGGCGCCGGATCGGTAGCCATGCCCGACCTTCTCCGTAAACTCGGCGCTACAGTTGTCGAAATCAACTGTAAGGGTGACGGCAATTTTGTTCACGAGCCGGAACCAACGGCGGCCAACCTGGCACAACTTGGTCGTGCTGTCAAAAAACACAAGGCCGACCTCGGCATGGCCTGCGATCCCGATGCCGACCGGCTCGCTCTGGTTGACGAAAACGGTTCGGCCATTGGCGAGGAACTAACTCTCGCTATCGCCGTCGGTCATGTTCTGGGCACGTTACGCGGACCAACCGTTATCAATCTCTCCACCTCAAAGACAACCGCCGATGTCGCCGCTTCGATGGGATCGACAGTCCACCTCTCCAAAGTCGGGGAAGCAAATGTTGTCGAGATGATGCACAAGAAAAAGGCCGTCATTGGCGGCGAAGGTAACGGGGGCGTCATTTACCCGTCGTTTCACGCCGGTCGCGATGCCTTGATCGCTGCATCGCTGATTCTCTCGGCCCTTGCCGAGCAGAAAAAGTCGCTGGCTACTCTGGTGGAAACCTTACCACGATATTATACTATAAAGACCAAAGCTTCACTGCCCGGCGACTTTGCCAAACGGATGAAACGGTTCGAGAAAGATGTTCGGGCAATACTTGGTCGTACGAAGATTGATCGACGGGATGGTCTTCGGTTCGACTTTGAAAACGGTTGGGTGCAAATTCGTTCATCCAACACGGAACCAATATTCCGCCTCATTGTTGAAACCAGTGACCGGATGTTGACAGGGAAACTTTCAAGAAAGGTGATGCGCTACTTCAGGTAGCGCCATAAGTCTTATGTGTGGAATCGTAGGATATGTCGGCCGGAAACAGGCTCTACCGATCCTGATGAGCGGCCTCAAGCGTTTGGAGTATCGTGGCTATGACTCGGCGGGAATTGCTTTGCTGACCGAGAACAGCCTCATGGTGGTTAAGTCGGCCGGGAAAATTGCCATGCTGGAAAGTATGATCGGTGATTTCAACCAGCGGTGCGAACACGGTATCGCTCATACTCGCTGGGCTACTCATGGCGAACCGACTCAACTCAACGCCCACCCGCATGCCGACGCCGCCGAGGAAATCGCACTCGTGCACAACGGCATTATCGAAAATTTCCGCGCCCTGCGAGAGTTCCTCGTTCAACGCGGTTTCACAATCAAAACAGAAACCGCTACCGAGATACTGGTTCATCTGATTCGTTTCCACTACAGAGGCGACCTCACCGAATCGGTCCGTCTGGCTCTGACTCAGGTTGAAGGGACATACGGTGTTGCGGTGGTTTCATCGCTCCATCCCGGCACAATCGTTGCCGCCCGCATGGGCTCACCACTGGTGATTGGGCATGGTGATGGTGAGAAATTTGTGGCCTCTGATGTCTCCGCTATGCTGGAGCATACCAATCGCGTTGTCTATCTCGAAGATAGTGAAATTGCAACCGTTACCGCCGACGACTACAAGATCACGACGATTCAGAATGTTCAGATCAGCCCGAGTGTCGAAGAAGTTAGCTGGACTCTCGACGAGATCGAAAAAGGTGGTTACGACCATTTCATGCTCAAAGAGATTCACGAGCAGCCAACCACGCTCCGGAACGCAGCCCGTGGTCGCCTCAATTACGAAGAGGGCATCCCGCGCCTCGACGGTCTCAACCTGCAATACGATGAACTCCGCAATATCAAGAGAATCATTATCACCGCCTGTGGAACTTCGTGGCATGCCGGGATGATCGGAGAATATATGGTTGAGGAATTGGCCCGTCTTCCGGTTGAAGTTGAGTACGCTTCGGAGCTGCGTTATCGCACGCCGATATTCGAGGATCGCACCGTCCTGTTTGCTATCAGCCAGTCGGGTGAAACTACCGATACGATGGCGGCGATGCGCGAGGCTCGTAAGCACGGCACAACGGTTCTCGGTATTGTCAATGTTGTCGGCTCCACAATGGCCCGCGAGACTGACGGCGGCGTCTTTATCCATGCCGGTCCCGAAATAGGGGTGGCATCGACCAAAGCATTCACTTCGCAGGTTATGGTTCTGGCATTGATAGCCACCACTCTCGGTCGTATGCGACGACTTTCGGTTCAGCAGGGACAGGAAATGATTCAGAGTATCGAAAAGATTCCCGCCCAGGTAGAGCAGGCGCTCAAGGTGGAAGACGCCGTTAAAAAAATCGCTGCCAAGTATTACAAAGCCAACAACTTCCTCTATTTGGGACGCGGGATCAATTTCCCGGTGGCGCTTGAAGGCGCTCTCAAATTAAAAGAAATCTCATATATCCACGCTGAGGGCTACCCCGCTGCCGAGATGAAACATGGTCCCATCGCGTTGATTGATGAGAACATGCCGGTCGTGGTCATTGCGATGAAAGACCCGGTTTATGACAAGGTGATGTCGAACATCGCCGAAGTTCGCGCCCGTAACGGACAGGTTATTGCGGTTGCGACCGAAGGCGACACCGAAATCGCCAAGCATGTCAACCACGTCATTTATATTCCGGAGACTAACCGACTGCTGACACCGTTGTTGTCGATCATTCCGCTACAATTGCTGGCGTATCATATTGCCGTGTTGCGCGGCTGCCATGTTGACCAACCCCGCAACCTGGCCAAGTCGGTGACGGTGGAGTAAAATCAAGTCGCAGAACCGATCAGATTTTCTACCGCGCGACGCCCACTCCAATCATTCTTGACCAGATTCATTCTTGCGCTTGCGCTCACGCCGTTTCTCAACTTCTATCAGATCGATTCTGGATTTTATCTCTTCGTGGCCCTTGCCTACGGTTCTTCTTTTCCCAACCCGGCTTTCATCCTGTGGGTGATCAATTGCGTGTTGGTAGCGGGGGTCGATGCCAATTGGTGAGATATTATATTTCTGGTAAGATTGCATGGCTATGAGCGCATTTGACTCCGTAATGAAAATAACCTCGTTGTTAGAATTAACTCCAACATACAAAGTAACCAAATCCCCTATCCCCGGCTCAGAGTTGGGCTCCCCCGTCTGCATAATGTCAGGGTTCAGCGTGAAAAAGACAAACGAAAGGCGTTCGGTACCCGGACCTTCCACCTCGATCTGTGCAGAAAAATCATATGGTTGCTCTGCTGTAACCGGTGCAGTATGACTAGAATCCATCGCTACGACATTCAGAGCCTCGGTGTGCCCTATCTCAAAGCCGATCCCAGCATCATAATCACGAAAAGGAGTAACTGTACAATCTATCTGAATCCGATTCTCTGCTGATTCCGAAAGCATTGCCTCGGCTCGAATCTCAAATGCTCCCGATTGCGCCCGAGTTCTCCCGTTTGGGTCGTAGGCATCCATCTCCTTCTTCAGCTCCAGCGAGTTCTTGAAAAACGACAACCCCTTAGTCAATTGTTCCGGGGATGGCCCCAAAACGCTTGCATTTCTTGCATCAACATGGCCGGAGGCCAAGCCAAGCGTTGTACCGTCCGGACCCAGGAGAAAATCGGCCTTGATGCTGCCACCTGGGGAGTGGCGGGTTTCTCCGGGGGGAACCTTCCCACCAATTCTGATGCTTAATGGAACTACCCCCACTCGCAGAGGCGTTACTCGAAACTCAACACGAACGGTATCCCCTGCCTCAATGGGGCCGGGAACCTCAATCTCATTCGGTGAGAGTATGAGAATGCCTTGATAACGGCTCGGTTCATACTCCCTGAAAACAAATCCATGCTCACTGGAGTACTGAGGATAGAACTCAATTACAAACTGCGACTCCTCCCGGTAAACGGGCAAAGGGTCAAAAAACGATGTGGCCACCAATACACTGTCTTTAACCGTGGCAAAGTGATCCACAATACGATAACTCTGGAAAGGATTGTTTACATCGGCTGCTAACGCCAGCGAACCTATACATACAAGGAACGAGGCAACGAATCTGATTGTCCAGGTAATCGAATGCATTATGATTGCTCCTCATTTCACGTAATTCATTTTTCGCGTAATAATGTCATCTCCAAACGTAAGAGACAAGAAATAGACACCACTTGCTAGACTATGACCACCAAGATCATCAAAGTCAAGCGCCATATTATATCTACCTGCAGACAGACCGGCGTGGAATTCAGTGTGGACCGACTGTCCCAATAGATTATACACCGTAGCTGACACCCCGCTCACCATTTGGGCTTGTGCTCCCTTCTACTGTCAAAGATAGATAGAACGACCCTTATAGGCAAGCGCTATCATGCCTCAACAACGTCTCACATCAATCAGGCTGGGTCGGTTCGGGTAGTGATTCGTCTTCGGGGTGAAGTTTGAGTTCGAATGTCTTAAGCAGTGTGATAAAGACGGCCGCGATCAGCGGGCCTATGATGAGACCGAGCAATCCGAAAATATATATCCCGCCCATGATCGCAAAGAACAACAACAATGGGTGAAGCGACGTCTTACCGGAGATCAGATACGGTCGTACAAGATTGTCGGTCTGGCTGATCACTAACGTCCCGATTGCGATGACCAGAACCCCTTTGATGTACGACCCGCCAATAAACAAAATCACTCCAGCGGGAACGTAAATCAAAAACGCGCCAACAAACGGGATGATTGCCAGGAAGGCCATGATAGCGCCCCAGAAGACCGCTGATTGTATCCCCATGATCGCAAAGAGCGCGCCCCCTAATAATCCCTGAAGTAACGCCACTACCAGGCCGCCATACATCGTCGCCTGGATAACATCGCGCAACCGACGAAACGTCTTGTCAACCTGGTCCTGGGGAAGCGGCATCAGCCGTTTCATCGTGTGGATGATCCGTTCGCCGTCTTTGAAGAAGTAGTACATCGTAAAGATCATCAGAAAGAAGTAGAACACCGCTTTGGTAGCGTTGGTGATGATCCACGAGGTCTGACTAAAAATAATGCCACTGACCTTGTCGATCGAATCCTTGATGATCTGATCAAGATTGATTTTCGAGATATCGTAGTACTGCGACAGTTGCGCCTTGATGCTGTCCACCCACGGGAGATCAAAAGCGATGATCCTTTCAAGTTCCCCGCTCTTGTACATGTCGTTGACTTTCGCCACCGCATCGGCAGCCTCGTTGACAAGCGCCGCAAACAGGTATGCCATCGGACCAATTATCAGGATGTTGATCAGGATACAGAGGATCAATGATGTCAACCCGCGTGACTTAATCTTGCGAAGCAGTCGTTCATATAGTGGAAAGAAGATTGTTACAAACACCGTCGCCCAGCAGATCGGAACAAAAAATGGAATGATAATCTGATAGAAGAGATAGAAGAATATCGCCGTGATCAGAAAAAAAAGTGAAATGAGAATATATTCGCGCTTCATATTTACCTGTTTCGGCAAAGAACTGCCAGTAATCTACCGTTCATACGGAACCGGAGCAAGGATTTACAGGCGAACAACCGAGTGAGGAGGGGGATTTCTCCCACACTTTACCAATTGTAACATCCTGCAGCACTACGTGTTAGATTGGATGGTCAAATTAATGCCGGCGATAGGTACAAATTGTCCGGCAATTTTGTGGAAAAATACTCGGTATTTGACCGATTCAGTCAGCACAGAATAAGCACTTCGGAGGGTGTCTTTATTGGTCCTTTTTACCTCAAAATAGATAAACCAATGAGGTCAAGTATCTTATCGAAATGACGATCATTATACAAAACAGAACTAAAGGGAGGACATCAGCTAAAAAATAGTTTGTGTCCCTAACTGGAACTTCTCAAACAAGGAGTCATGTGATGCCAGTGAGAAGCAAAAGAACCACACGTCGCGCCGCCCCGCGTCGCAAAGTCACCCGGACCCGCAAGATTGCCCGTCCGTGGAGCAGAGAAGAAATGGCCTTCATGCGGAAGTACTATCGCAAGTATGAGACTTCCTGGATCGGTCGTCAGCTCGGTCGTACGGTCTATTCGATCCGTTACAAAGCCGTTGACATGCATCTGAAGAAAGCCAATCCGTCGGTGTGGAGAGGCAATCGTGGCGCTGCGAATGCGTTCCGTAAACCTACTACTCGCCGCACGACTACCGCTAAGAAGCGTTATACGCAGAAGAGAACCAAGAGCACCCGCACGTGGCGTGCCTCTTCGATGCGTCGTACCCGTCGCACCAGAAAGTAGTTTCAATAAGATAACTACTTGATTCTTTTTATTCTTAACCCGCCTCATTCTTGAGGCGGGTTTTTTTTGTGGCTGTGCCACTCTTGTCAGGTTGCAAGCAACCGGACCTACGGTTTACTCTACTGTGCTGACGACCAAGTCCACCTCGGTGCCGACATCAAGTTCGGCGCCCTCCGGTTCCGATTGCTCCAGTACTGTCTCCGGTAGATAGTTCTCATCGATGCGGTAGTTGATCAGGCCGAGGGTGAGGTGTTTATCCTCAAGGCGTTTCATCGCCTCGCTTATGGCCAGGCCGATCACTTTAGGCATGTACGTAAAATTTGAAGCGCGCCCGCGGTTCACCATCAGGTTGACCGGCGTGCCAATCGGAATCTCGGTACCGACAGCCGGGTAGGAAAAAACAACGACCTTTTCCGGAAGAGTGTCTGAGAACGCCCAGGCAATTTCGCCGAGGGTCAGGTCGGCGGACTCAAGATCGAGTATCGCCTGCCGCACCGAACGCCCACCCATCTCCGGCACTGCTACATTTTTCTCCCCGAGCGAAAGAACGAACTTGATCGCCCGTCCCGGTTTGACTTTGGTGTTGGCAATTGGGAACTGGTTGAGGATAACGCCCTTCTCGACACCGGGCGCATATTCTTCGGCGGCGATCTCGTATTTGAGGTCAAGGTCGTCAAGCGAGATACGGGCTTCAAGCAGGCGTTGGCGGGTGAAGTCCGGCAGAGGGAACTCGGTTCCGGCCCGGGTGAGAATCGGCATGACGATATCGTCGATGACCGTGTAACCGAGCATGATTATCACCAACGGGACAATCAGACGGAGAACCAGTTTCCGCTTAAAACTACCCAGCGGCAAAGGACCGGTGAAAAAACCGGGGCCTTTGCGAACGTCCTTATTCAGTCTCGATGCTCTTGGTTGATTCATGTCACGCTCGTTGTTTCCTCACAATTTATTCTACACAGCAGGTTGCTCAATCGTGCCGGTCAAATCAATATTAAACTACATATAGAGAACGAGGACGATCCGAGCGACTAATTGTCCTGTTGGCGGCGCAGACGGGCACAAAAGGCGCCATCAAGATTGTCGTGACCGGGATACGTTTTGATAAACCCGCGTTCCGATACCAGTTCATCTCCAAAATATTCCGAGGCCGACTCAATCTGGAACTTCTTGTTACGGACAAGAAACTCCTCGACAAT
>DAOWIM010000306.1 GCA_030640905.1 bacterium | reverse complement strand
TTCCAGAACGAAGTCGCTCCAAACCGAACGTCCATCCACTTGAAAACATCAGCGTCGAACCCAATCTTGAAGTAAGGAATCGTCGTCAAGGTCTCTTCCTCACCCTCCTCAACAGCCTGCGCCGGAATCAATATCTCCAATATCTCCTGCTTCCAGGTTGTGTGCATGAACCCAAAGTCGGCCACCGCCAGCACGTTTCTTGTCGGTGTGTAGTTGAGGCCACAACCAAGATTGATAGTTGATTCGGTTTTCTTGATCGTAGAGTCAATCGTGTCGTATATCTCCACACCACGTTTGCTTCGATACAAACCAACATGCGGAACCAGGGTATAGTCGGCGCCAAATTCACGGAAACAACGACCCACTATCGAAATATCATAAAAACCATCGGCGTCCGACTGTATTAAGCCATCCTCACCACGGTCGGTCCATGAACCTTTGGCCAGATTCAGGGCAACATCCCACATTCCTGAAAGCGCGGTTGCGCTGAATCCAAAATCGACATAGCTGAACGATTCCTTGCTCTGGTCGGAGGGGGGACCAGCAATGTCATGAACCTGGCTGCTCTGCGTCAGTGACATGCGCATGCCGAGATTAAATCTACTCAATTCGTTGCCATAGAAAAAATCAATCCTGCGATTATCCCACAAAGACGAATCGAACGGAATCAGATCGCCATCGGTGCGATAAAGATTCTGCGGATCCCAGGCCGGGAGATCGGTGAAATATGTACCAACCACGATAGGATTGCTTGATCCGAATTTCCAATGCACACCAAACTGCGTGAAATCATCCTCCGGGTTACCGAATTCTCCAACGGCAAGGTTCGGATACTCAAAGATGCGTGACGGGAACAGCCAGATATTGGCATCATCCAGAAGCACCATATTGTTATCACCCAGCGTCAGGACACGCGTATCGGTACCCATAGCGCTGAAGCTAAAGCCCAGCACCACGACCATCGCCATCATCAGAGTTTTTTTCATCTCTCATTCCTCTCTATGTAAAACAAATTGCATCAGTACGTCTTGTGTTGAACGATGTTGTAGCCATTTTTCCCTCTCAACTGTCTCGTGTTTTCCGACACCTCCTGTTTCGGGTTCCTGTTCAAGTCACTGCTTGATCTATTATGAACCTTCACTACTATCCGATTCCAGAACAATGTGAGTCTATGATGTCTGTAACGTCGCCGAACCTAACCCCGATCAGAAAATCGCACAACATAAAATTTACTCGTATCCGAATGACTTCTGACGTGAACACAGTTCATCTTGGATCAACAAACGATACACGGGCCCCATGTTGATGTCTACAGTTTTATCTGTTGCCAGATGTTTTCCAATTCGTCTAACGTATAGTCGCTAAACTTCTTGCTTGACGATTTAATTTGTTCTTCCAGCAAGTCAAACCTGTTCTTGAACTTATCAAGGGCTTTTTTCAATGCAAGCTCGGGATTGATCTCGCACTTTCTTGCCAGCGATGCAACCGCGAACAACAGATCACCAATTTCATCGGTAAGCGCCTCCCGGTCGCCCGACTCGATCTCTGCTTTTACCTCCGCGAGTTCTTCGTCGAGTTTGGCAACAACCTGGGAAGCGTTGTTCCAGTCAAACCCGATCCCGGCCGCCTTCTCTCCCATTCGATAAGCCATCGTCAAGGAAGGCATCGAACGCGGCAGACCGGACAGCACTGATTTTTTCTCGCCCGACTCAACCTTGATCTGCTCCCATTGATCGCGCACCTGATCGGGGCTGAGGTCTTTTTTCTCGCCGAAGACATGAGGGTGACGGGCAACAAGTTTGTCGGCAATCAGGTTGACGGCATCATCTATGTCAAAGACATTCCGTTCGGCGGCAAGTTGACTGTGAAAGACAATCTGGCACATCAGATCGCCCAGTTCTTCTTTTAAGCCCGGCCAGTCTTCGGCCTCAATTGTTTCCTGGACTTCGTAGGTTTCCTCAATCAGGTACGGTAGCAGGCTCTGGTGCGTTTGTTTACGGTCCCAGGCACAGCCCTCCTCAGATCGTAAAATAGCCATAATCCTGACCAGTCGCCGAAAAGGGCTCAAATTCTTCCCTAATATCTCTTTTTTCTGTTCCGACATAATGAAATTAGACCCCGGCTCTCGCCGATTAAGCAAACCGTTCGTAAGGCACCCGACTCGTCGGCAGCAAACCGACATGTCGGCGACTTGACAGAGCGGCAAGGCACAGCTATAATATATGTCTTTGCTAAAAGGCCGGCCCAGCCGGCTCCATGAATGTCGAATATAGAGTATTGGTTACCTATGAGCAACAAAAACGAAAAAACCCAGAAGAAATCAGCAGCCTATTCACCGGCCGAAGTTGAAAACGTAATCTACAGCCGGTGGATTGAGAACAAGGTTTTCAACGGGCATGCAGATTCGGACAAAGAAGCATACACTATTGTAATCCCCCCGCCCAACGTCACCAACATCCTTCATCTTGGGCATGCTCTCAACAACACGATCCAGGACATTCTCATCCGCAAGCACCGCATGCAAAATTTTGAGTCAGTGTGGATACCCGGCGCCGATCATGCCGGAATCGCCACTCAGGTAGTGGTTGAAAAACAACTGGTAGCGGAGGGCACTACTCGCCGCGAACTGGGACGCGAAAAATTCCTGGAACGCACTTCCGACTGGGCATACGATCACAAAGACCGAATACTCAACCAGCTACGACGCATGGGTTGCAGTTGCGATTGGGACCGCACCCGTTTTACACTCGATGAAGGTCTCTCGCGCGCAGTGGCCGAAGTGTTTCTACATCTTCACAAAAAAGGCTGGCTATATCGCGGGCATCGCATTGTAAACTGGTGCCCTTCGTGCCGCACTTCGTTGTCCGACGATGAAGTCGAGCACAAAGATTTTGACAGTCACCTCTGGTATGTCCGTTACAAGATCAAGGGGTCCGACGATTTCTTGACCGTCGCCACGACTCGACCGGAGACAATGCTTGGTGATACCGCTCTGGCGGTCAGCCCAAAAGACAGCCGCTTCGCCAAATATGTTGGCAAGACTGTCATTCTGCCGATTCTGGAACGGGAGATTCCGATCATTGCCGACAGCTATGTTGACCCGGAATTTGGAACCGGTGTGGTCAAAGTAACCCCGGCCCATGATCCCAACGACTTTGAGATCGGTCGCCGCCATGACCTTGAGGAGATCAATATCCTCAATACCGACGGTACTCTCAATGAGAACGTCGGAAAGTTCAAAGGTCTTGATCGATTTGAGGCTCGCAAGCAACTTGTCGAAGAGTTAAAGAAGAAGGGTCACCTCGAAAAAATCGAAAAGTACGACCTGTCCGCCGGCACCTGTTACCGCTGTCATGAAATTGTTGAACCGTACCTCTCCGATCAGTGGTTTGTCAAGATGGAAGAGCTGGCCCAGCCTGCTATTGAAGCCGTCAAGAACAAGAAGATCAGATTCCATCCCGAGTACTGGGAAAAAACATACCTGCACTGGATGGAGAACATTCGTGATTGGTGTATCTCCCGACAGCTTTGGTGGGGACACCGCATCCCTGTCTGGCATGCCGAGGACGGCAAGTACTTTGTCTCGGTAGATCGTCCCAAAGCCGAAGATTGCCCCGGCTACGACCCTGAGACACTGGTTCAGGACGAAGATGTTCTCGACACCTGGTTCTCTTCGTGGCTCTGGCCGTTCAGCACTATGGGGTGGCCTGAGAAGACTGACGATTTGAAAAAGTTCTATCCAACGCGCGTTTTGAGTACGGCCTCCGAGATCATATTCCTCTGGGTCGCACGCATGGCTATGGCCGGCTATGAGTTCATGGGGCAGGAACCGTTCACCGATGTTTATATTCACGGTACGGTTCGCGACGCCAACGGTATCCGCATGTCCAAGTCGCTCGGCAACGGCATTGATCCGATTGAGATAATCGACAAGTATGGCGCCGACGCTCTTCGCATGTCGCTGGTGTTGGCCACGCCCGATGGTCAGGACCCGTGCGTTGCCAAGAACACTTTTGAGATAGGCCGCAATTTTGTCAACAAGCTGCATCAGGTCTCGCGGTTTGTGATGATGCGCCTCGACGGTCGTCAACCGGTCACCGACAAAGTTGACAACAGCGACCTGGTCATCTTCGACCGCTGGATACTCTCGCGCATGGAGAGAACGATCCAACAGGTTGATCAGGCTATCGATGATTACCGACTCTCGACCGCAGCGAAGATTCTGTACAATTTCGTATGGAACGACTATTGCTCATGGTATGTGGAACTAATCAAGCCCGACCAGCCCAACACTCCTATTCGGGACGGTTCACTTGATGTTGCCACTTACGTGCTGGACAAGATTCTCAAACTGCTTCATCCTTTCGTACCGTATGTTACCGAACAGATACATCTCGACATGATGAATCTGACTGACGATAAAAAAGCTACGATCTCTTTTGGCCCCTGGCCGAAGACTGACGGCAGCCATGTCGATGATGACCTTGAGCAGAGCCTGGAACAGATTCAGGCGGTAGTGACGGCGGTTCGTTCGATACGAGCGGAGCTGAATGTTCATCCATCAAAACAATCTGACCTTTATGTCAGAGTTGACAAATCTTCCTATGGCAAACTGCTGGATAGGAACATCGGCTATTTCCGGTCGTTGATTCGCGTGGAGAACCTCTTTGCCGGAACAGATATTAAGAAACCTCCTGTTTCTGCATCGGCTGTTATCTCCGGTGCTGAGATATTTGTACCGCTGGCCGGTCTTATAGATATCGAGGTTGAGAAAAAACGACTCGAAAAAGAGCTGGCCAACCTGCAGAATCTATTAGAACGCCTCTCCCGCAAACTGGCTAATACTGATTTCCTGGCCAACGCACCAAAAGAAGTGGTCGAGAAAGAAAAAGCCAAAAAGCAGGACTATCAGGAAAGAACCGAGAAGCTCAACAAGAACCTTGAGCAGATCCTCGACTGGTAGGAAGCATCACCTGGAACTATCAGTAAGCTGCGGGTCTTTATACATGTAGCCTATCGCCACCACCGCGGATCGAATTTATACTTTTGCCCGACCTCGGGCGATTGTACATTGACCGCATGCCGGAATCCAGTCCCATATTTTCATTCACCCAGCACTACCTGGCCCCTGTTGGCGCTGTGATGCTTCTGGGGCTGCTGGGAGGTAAGGCAGCCAAGCTGATTCACCTGCCCAAAGTAACCGGCTATCTGCTGACCGGCATTCTAATCGGCCCCTCGGTCCTCCACCTCGTCTCAGCGGAAGTCGTCGCTGGTCTTTCCCTCATCAACGATATCGCACTGGGCTTGATCATGTTTGCAATCGGTGGCGTTTTTGAGATACATCACATACAAGCGGTCGGGAAGAAAATCCTCTGGCTGACTATCGGTCAGAGTATAGGTGTAATCGTGCTGACAACGGGCGGTCTGATGCTTTTTGGCATGGACGCCTCCCCCGCTATCCTGCTGGGAACAATCGCTATCGCCACCGCCCCGGCGGCACCTCTGTTGGTCATGCGCGAGTACGATGCCAAAGGTGACTTCACCGATACGCTCATCACAATTGTAGCCACCTCCAATATCGTCTGTATCCTGGCTTTTCAATTGGCTTTTTCGATAGTTCAGATGACAACCAGCGGCAGCGGAATTCTTTACGCTCTTCTGGCTCCTGTCTATGAACTGGGCGGCTCACTCATAATCGGATTCGGCCTCGGCTGGATCATTTCTAAATGGGAACAACGAATCGATGACCAGGCCGAGCTTCTGATGATAATCGTAGCCGGCATTCTCACTGTCACCGGTCTGGCCAATACGTTCAATCTCCAACCGCTTTTTGCAGCCCTGATCATGGGCGCAGTAACCACCAACCTCTCGCTGATGCATCGGCTCGTTTACATAGAGATGCGACAGATCGAACAGCCCCTGTATATTGCCTTCTTCGTCATAGCCGGTGCCTCGTTGCATCTGGATTTGCTTCCTGCCATTGGTATTGCCGGTATCGTTTATCTGGTGTCCCGTGTCGCCGGTAAAATTATCGGTGTCTGGGTATTTGCCCGCTGGCATAATATGACAACCAACATCCGACGCCATCTCGGTCTGGGGATGATTGTTCAGGCTGGTGTGGCTATCGGGCTTGTTGATATCATCAACCGTACCAACCCCAACCTTGGTCATATCGTCACGCCGATAATCCTGGCTACAGTTCTGATCTACGAAACAATCGGCCCGCCTGTCATCAGATACCTTCTTATCAAGGCTGGCGATGTTGATCCGGACAATCTCTGAAATAGGAAAACCGTCCTGGGGGGATGGACGATTCTCCATGTAGAGGGGGATTGCTTTA
The DNA here is from genome assembly GCA_030640905.1 of bacterium. GTDB lineage: Bacteria > Zixibacteria > MSB-5A5 > GN15 > FEB-12 > DAOUUR01. Next base: position 14,225 of record DAOWIM010000306.1, on the reverse strand, counting down.
TTATCTAATTATAACTGGAAGCAGCCATATCTTTCAGGAACTCAGAAAAACTACGAGCACCGGCTGCATCGGGATACGACACCATTTCCAGAGGGACCAACTCAGAGATACTGCCATCGGGCTTGGTGGCCAATCGGTCTTTGAGTAACTCAACGATCCGGCGGGATGATACCTCCGCTCCCTGTCGCGGCGTCTCAGGAAGAAGCAAACCAATTTTGTACTCACCGATCACAGCAGCAGAATCAATTGACCTGATATTTTCACGGATCAACTCAAGTGAATCAGCTACAAGCTTATCGCTGGAGTCGCCATTATCGGTTTTGAGGAATGACAGATCGAACACAGTCATCGACACGAATACACGATACCTCTTTGCTCGCTGAAGCTCCAGATCGAGTGCCTTGGAAAAACTGTCTGTTTGTGTCTTAGTCATACTAATCCAAAGTTGCAAAAGGCAATTGTTCAGTTTATATACAGCAACTATCGTTCCAGCCGCGAAATTGAGCCTAATTCCAAAAATATCGCCCCGAACACACATCTGCTGGACTCAGAGCAAACCGCTAACACATAGTGTCACTATGCATTACGGGTACAAACATCCGGTCGAGCCGATAACTCTCCCAATTCGACTGTGCGCATGCTATTGCGTATAATACGTATTAACTTGCAGGCATTTTGAGGGGTTGGTGAATTATTTCAGGCTGATACGACGACTACTGCGTCGAATTGAGCTGATAATCTTTGATCTTATACAGGAGCGACCGGTAGCTGATCTGGAGCATGTCAGCAGCTTTGCGTCGATTCCAGTTTGTCTTGGTGAGGACTTCGGAGATCAGTTTCTTCTCTTCGTAGGCAACAGTTTTCCCGATCCTCGCCTTGAGGGAATAAGACTCCGGTTCATCTGTTGGCGGCAGTGGTGTCGTCAGCGGCGAACTACTTGGCAGATTCTGAGTGCTGATCACAGGAGTACCGGCGGCTCGAATCAGATCGACAATAATCGAATCATCGCTTCGCACTACCACCTGCTTAAGCATATTTTCCATCTGGCGAACATTCCCCGGCCAGTCGAAAGCAACCAGTTCGTTGAGGGATTCGGCCGGTATCCCGGCAAAGTCCTTTTCGTACAAATGATTGTACTTCTCGATGAAATGGTTGACCAGGAGGGGGATATCTTCCCTGTGAAGCCTCAGGGGTGGAAGGAACAGTGTGATTTCGTTGAGACGGTAGAAAAGATCGTCCCTGAATTCTCTCTGCTGGATAGCTTCTTCGAGATTGCGATTGGTGGCGCAGATGATCCTCACATCGACATGGATGTTGTTGATCCCGCCTACTCGCACAAACTCCTGCTGCTCGAGAACCTGCAATAACTTCGATTGCAACTCCATCGACATATCGCCGATCTCGTCGAGGAAAATAGTCCCGCGGTTAGCCAGCTCGAACCGACCCTGCTTATTTTTATGCGCGCCGGTGAAAGCACCCTTTTCATAGCCAAACAACTCCGCTTCGAGCAAATCGCGCGGAATAGCGGCACAGTTGACCTTGATAAACGGCTTATTTTTGCGATTGGAAAGCTGGTGCAGAGAACGCGCTGCTATCTCTTTGCCGGTGCCCGACTCACCCCGGATCAGGACGGTCAGTTCCGAATCAGCGACCTGTTCAATAATGCTTTTGACCTTCAGCATCGGCTCGGAATCACCAATAAACCCGGCGTACGCATTCTTGGAGTCGAGTTCGGTCTTGAGAGTAGCTACTTCGGAACGCAGGCGATTGCGTTCCAGAACACCATTTATGTGGATCTCAACTTCCTGTACGTCGAATGGCTTGTTGATAAACTCGGCAGCGCCCAACCTGACCGAATCGACCACGAACTGCGTGTCCCCATGACCTGAGACCATTATGACCTCCGGGCGCCTCTCCAGCTTGTTGAGGCGTTCGAGAACCTCAATGCCGTTCATGCCGGGCATTTTGATATCGAGCAGAATAAGGTCCGGTTTCTCGGTCGATACCATCTGGACACCTTCGATACCATCCCGAGCCGACACAAACTCGAATTTTGAAGATAGTCCCTCGGAGAGAATCCACGAAACTTTGGGGTCGTCGTCAATAACCAGAATCTTAGTTTTTGCTTTGCTCATGCGCTATTGTGCTCCAAGTACATGCTAACCGTAATTATCGGAAAGAGAGGCGATAAATCAAGGCACTTTTATAAGTTATTGCCGAATTATCGCAAATTGGTGCAGGTTGATCAGGTGCTGATTGGAAAATAGAGTGAAAAGATCGCTCCCTTGCCCTCAGTTGATGTCACCGTCAAAGTGCCGCCATGAGCTGACATTATTCGTTCAACAACGGCCAGCCCGAGACCGATACCGGTTTTCTTGGTAGTGTAGTAGCGGTCGAAGACCTTGGCAATATCTTCTTTTTTGATACCAACGCCAGTATCTGAGATGCGGAGCGTGAGATAGTCTTCTTTTTTGTGGTCTGGTCGCTCAATAAATCCCCTTACCTCCAGCTTGCCACCATCAGGCATGGCATCAACCGCGTTGATCAGGAGGTTCAGAATGGTTTCCATAATCTGGTTTTTGTTTACGGCGACCTCCCAGTCGGCGTCATCGTAGTTGACATCAAATTCGATCCCGGTTTTTTTCATATCGGGCCGGATCAACTCGGCGGCTCTTTCCACAAGTTTGCGAAGATCGACTTTTTCGGTTTGGTACCTGTTGGGATTGGAAAAATCGACAAGCTCCCGTACCAGCTCGTTGAGCCGCTGGATTTCGCTTTCTGCCATCTGAAACATTTCGGAAGATTCAGCCTGATCGGGCCACCGTTTTCGGAGAACTTGCAACCCTCCCTTGATTGATGTCAGCGGCTTGCGCAGATCGTGGGAAATTTCGGAGATCATGTTGCCCATCGTCAGTAGTCGAGTAGTATTGAGCAACGACCGCTCTTTCTCAAAGAGGACAGCCGACTGCGAGATGACCAGTTGGGCTAAAGAGATATCATCAGCGGTGTACGGCTTCCTGCCGGAGCTTCCCAGACAGAAAACGTTTGTTAACTCGCCCCGCTGTTTGACAGGAACGGCCATAAAAGCTGGACCGGGGTTTACGTAATGATCATTCTCTCGCAGTTTTTCGGCCACAACCATGGACAGCTGTTCGATTTCATCGAGATTGATCTTGTCCAGATTGATCGGACCGAGCGAAATATGGTCCTGACTGATTTTTCGCAGGTCAATCCCGCCGCTGGAAGTAACTGGGATGGTTGTCTCTCCCGAAACGCCGGAAGGGATCAGGTGATCCGACTCAGCATCCCACCGAAACCAGATAGAGTAACCAACATGAAATACACGCTGCAGCTTGCCGACCAGTTCTCGTCTGAATTCGTTGACCGACTCGGTGTTGGGCACCTCTCTGGAAACTTCGTGGAGGATTTCAAACTCTAACAGCCGACGTCGGTTTCGCTCAAACTGGTAGGCATCGTCCACAGCCACTGCTGCCTGCGATGCAAAAGTAGTCAGCAGGCGGAAGTCACCATCGGAAAAAACCGCGCCACCCTCCTTGTTGGCCATGTTGATGACACCGATCACCTTGTTCTTGATTAGCAGTGGCACACAGAGCAGCGAGGCGGAGCCGTATTTTTCACGATTGATGCGGCGGAAACGCTCGTCGTTTTCAACATCGCTGACGATCAGCGGTTCGCCGGTTTCAGCTACAAATCCGGCGATTGATTCACCGACCGGCAGAACTGTTTTTTCCACAACCTCCGGTTCCAACCCGATAGCTGCTTCGATAGTCAGGCTACTTGAAGTGTCATCCAGCAGCATGATCGATCCGGTCTGGGCTTCGGTCACCGATGAGGCCAGGGTGACAATCTGTTTGAGCAGGTCTCTGAGATGAACGGTGGAACCAATAGACTTGCCTGCTTCATACAGAGCGTTGAGCTCGTTGATTCGCCGATTCAAAATCATATTGGAGAGTTTCAGCTCTTCCATAAGTTGGCGTCTGGACAGATCGGACCGTCTCTTCTCCAGAGCCCGTTTTGCTACCAGAGCCAGGTCTGCAAACTCAATCGGCTTCAGCAGGTAGTCGTAGGCACCAAGTGAAACCGCCTCGACCGCCGAGTGCAAAGAAGCGTAGCCGGTCATCAGAATCACGGGGATTTCGTCGTCGATTTGGGCGGCTATCTTCAGCAGATCCAGACCACTGAGGACGGGCATCTTGATATCGGAGAGCACTAAATCCACTTTTCGGTCACGAATCGCCTCGGCAGCCTCCTCTGACTGCTGAAACGTTTCAACATCGTACCCTTCGGCCCGAAGTAACGAAGCCAGCGAGTTGCACATGCGCTCTTCATCATCGACAATGAATATCTTATCGTTTGGTCTACTCATCGGTGTCCTCTGTCGATGGTATCGGCAAACGAATCACAAAACTTCCGCCGTCAGGGAGATTGCGATAGGTAATCGCACCGTCGTGCTGTTTGACAATACCGTAGCAAACCGAAAGTCCCAGTCCGGTGCCTTTACCGGCCTCCTTGGTTGTGTAGAACGGCTCAAATATCCTCGGGACGGTTTCATCGGGAATACCGGGACCAGTATCACTAAAAGACAGTACCAGCCACATGTCCTCGCGTTTCAACTGAACCGTCAGCGTACCACCTTCGGGCATAATGTCGCAGGCATTCATGACTATGTTCATTATCACCTGTTTGAGATTTTCAGGCGAGGCAGATATTGTCGGAAGGTCAGGCTCCATTTCGGTGACAACTTTGATATCCTGAGTTTCGTAGCGCGTCTTCAGAAGGGTCAAAGTTTCCTCAATCACCTGAACAAGGTCAGTCTTCCGAAATGTCTCTTTCTTGGGACGATGAAAGTTTAACAGTTCCTTCACAATCCGAGCAATCCGGTCAATTTCCTGACTGGTGATCTCGGCATATTCAAGCGATTCCGGATTATCGGCAACCGACCTTTTTAGCAGAAGCATGTAGTTCTTGATGATGCCGAGCGGGTTGTTCACCTCATGGGCCACCTTGGCCGACAATTCTCCCAGAGCGGCCAGACGTTCGGAGTCGACAAGAAGTTGCTGGGCGGCCCGCAGTTGTTCGGTAGCTTTCGTCTCTGCCTCATAGAGACGCGAGTTTTCGATTGCAACCGAAATCTGGCTGCCGAGGATCGAAAGAAACTCAACGTCGCCCATCGTAAACTCGGCAGATGAAACTTTGTCCGAGAGGATCATCATACCGGTAAGGTTGGTCTGAAACATCAGCGGCACAATCAGACCGGGATTGAAATTCTCAATGATCTCCCTCTCAGCGGGATCAGTAATATGTTGGAGAATATCTGATATCAGCTCCGGACGGTTGAGTCTGGCCAGATGATCGGCCAGAGGGGATGCCGTCGTAAAGGCATGCTTGAGTTCGGGAAATTTCCCCGATCCTCGTTTCTTGGTCAGCACAAATCTGTTTTCGGTATCGCTGTCCTGAAGATATACCGCGCCCCGTTCGGCACCAACCTGGGCCAGCGAGGTCAGAAGAAACGTATCCAGTAGAGTGTGATAATCCAGAAGAGCGTTGAAATTGCGGCTGATCTCAAAGATCGTGTAGAGGTCGAATATCTTACGCTTGAGCTGACGATTTGATTCGGTGAGCGCAGCTATCCCTTCCTCACCATCGACTGCTGTCGGCAGATGGGGCCCTCCGCCCGGCGAACCCGTTGGCGAACGATCAGCCAAACGTCTATGTGGTCGTTCATCCGTCATATCAACCCATTCTTATCCAGGTATTCACCAACCAGAAAATGCGAACCGATTACAACAATAATATCGTCCGATTGGCACAACTTCCGTACTCTCCGACAAGCCGTCACAAGTGAACCTATCGATCGATGGGGAATCTCCCGCCAGTTGATTTCGGCCATCAAAGCCTTTACATCAGTACCCCTGCGGCTGCGCAACGGAACAACCAGATACTCCTCGGCAATCAGAGCGAGAGAATCCAGCATCTTCTGGTGCTCTTTGCGCTTGACAAAACCGGTGATAACCTTCGCTTTCCGGTCCGGAAAAACCAGCCGGAACGAGTCAACAAACGCTCTGACGCCGGTGGTGTTGTGGGCAACATCAAGTATGACGGTCGGATGCCCACGGCGACGGATGATCTGGAATCTGCCGGGCCAGTCAGTTTGTAACAAACCGTCTCTGACAGCCTCGCCGGACACCGCCATATTCTGTCCCTTCAGGACAGCTATAGCCTTAACTGCGAGGGCGGCATTTTTCAACTGATGAACGCCCGGCAACGATGTTGTCAGCTTCTTGCCGGCCAATCCATTGCCGGTATAGGTAAAGGCCATTTCATTTGGGTAGAGACGATAATCTTTGAGCAACAGTTTCTGAAGCGGCGCTTCGCGTTTCCGGCAGGTATCGCGGATGACTTTTTCGGCACTGTCGGGCAGGTGACCAATCAGGTGCGGAACTCTGCTCTTGATTATCCCAGCTTTCTCGCGCGCGATCTTTGGTAACGATTGCCCCAAAATCTCGACATGGTCACGGCTTATCTCGGTGGTGAGGGTCAGGATTGGCTGCAACGTGTTGGTAGCATCAAGGCGACCACCGAGACCGGTTTCAATAACGGCAACATCAACTTTTGCACGCCGGAAATAATCGAATGCCATCGCCGTTACCACTTCAAAAAATGACAACTGGCGGCGTGTTAATTCCCGGCGATGTCGATTCACAAAACCAGTGAGCGACGGCTTTGAAATCATGCGACCGTTTACCCTGACTCGTTCCCGGAGCGTTATCAGGTGTGGTGATGTAAACAGGCCGGTCTTGTAGCCTTCAGCTCGGAGGATAGCGGCAAGCATGGCGGCTGTGGAACCTTTGCCGTTGGTACCGGCGATATGGATTGTCGGGTATTGCTGTTGGGGGGAACCTATCGATTCAAGAAACTCACCTATGTTCTTAAGGCCAAGTTTCATGCCAAAAAACTCGCGGGAGAGGATGAATCTCTCCGCGGAAACATCTGTATGCTTCCGCATCACTTTCTCCAGGTAAACCTCAGAAGTTTAATTAATGTATCCCGTAAGTCACGACGACTGACTACTTTGTCCAGAAAACCCTTCTCCAGAAAAAACTCCGACGATTGGAAACCATCCGGCAGCGCTTCTCCAATTGTCTGCTGGATCACTCGGGGACCGGCAAATCCCAGCAGCGCTTTTGGCTCTGCGATGATTACATCGCCAAGCGAAGCGTAGGACGCCATCACACCGGCTGTGGTCGGGTTGGTCAGGACAGTGAAATACGGAATCTTTTTTTCGGCAAGGATAGCCAGGAGCGCAGAGGTTTTCGCCATCTGCATCAACGAAAGAATACCTTCCTGCATTCTGGCGCCACCGGATGAGCAGACAATCACCAGCGGTATCTCTCTATCGATAGCACGCTCAATGGCACGTGCGATCTTCTCACCCACCACCGAACCCATCGAGCCACCGATGAAACTGAAATTCATAATCGCAAATGAGATTTCAAATCCGCCGACCTCAGCAATACCTGCCAGCACACCCTCGACGAGGCCCGATTTTTTCTGGGCGGCTTTGATGCGATCAGGATATTTTTTTGAGTCTTTGAATTTCAGAGGATCGCCGGAAGTCAGATTAGAGTCGAACTCTTCCAATCGGCCGCCATCAAGTAACAGATCAATATACTTACGGCTGGAGATACGAAAATGAAAGTCGCAGTTGGGACAAATCCAGAGCAACTCTTCCAACTTCTTGCTATACGCTATCTCTCCGCAGGACTGACACTTTGTCCACAACCCTTCGGGGATATTTTTCTTCTGCTGGGCTTCAACTCCAGGCTTATCTTTTCGAAACCAAGCCATAGGTCAGGCATCGTCCTCATCGGTATCAAAATAACGAACCATCACCAACGCATCCTCCACCGGCCTTCGATAATAATTAGGCTGCCGGTGCAGGAACCCGAAACCGTATTTTTCATAAAAGGCGCCGGCTTCGGTATTGGAAGGCCTGACCTCCAGGATCAGGTACTCGCATCGGTGTTCGGTAACGACTCCAAAGATATATTCCAGAAGCTGTTTGGCAACCGATTTTCTCCGATGCCGTGCCGGTACAGCCATATTGGTCAGGTGTGATTCTTCGCCCCGGATGTAATAGCAGGCGTAGCCAACGATCTCACCGTCGGCCTCAGCCACAAGCGTGCCCCAGATTTCATCGAGGGCGTGCTCAACAAAGGCAGAACGGGGCCAGGGGTCCGAGAAAATCTCCCGCTCCAGCCGGAGAACCTCAGCCAGATCGCTCTCGGTCATACTGCGGATATCGACTATCATTTTATTTGTCGGAGTGGCGTTGCTCAAAGCGTAGTTCCGCTTGCGATTTTTGAAGGTAGGCCGGTTCCAGATCGCTGATGTCATCAAGGTCGCCCCTCTCCAGTTTCTCAAGACCGAGATGTAGAAGATGCGAGGCGTCATACTCAATTTCGCCGGGCGGCAATATGTTGGCAATATCGGGCAGACAGGTTGAAATATGGCCACCGATTCCAGTCAGCTGCGTTGCGCTCCAGTCGTGTACCAACGTTGTTTTCGAAACGACCGCCACCGATGCAGGATCGGATTTACCGTCCTTAATCGCTGCCACAAAAACCTGGTCTCTGGTCAGGGGGATAACGACTCCTACCGGATCGTCCAGTTTTCCGAGGCGATAGGCGGCTACCTCAAACATCCCCACACCGACCAACGGGATATCCAATGCCACCGACATACCCTTAGCCGCGGAAAGACCAATCCTGAGCCCCGTGAACGAACCGGGACCAACCGAAACAACCAGGGCATCAATTTCTTTTCTGTCCAGATCGGCCGACTGCAACAACTCACCGATTTTTTTTATGAGGAACTGTCCGTGCGATTGTTTCACCTCTTCGGATGATTTCACGAGGCGATCACCGCCAAAACTCAGGGCCAACTTGAGAACAGAACTGGAAGTATCGATAGCGAGAATGTTGCTCTCAGAAAAATCAGTCATGGGCATACATAGGAAATTTCAATCTCCCGGTCCTGTTCATTTAGAATACGAAAATCGAGTTGATAGTATCGCTCGGGCAACATGGCACGGGCTTTCTCGCCCCACTCAATTGCAACGATACCGTCCTTGCTGAGATAATCCTCCCAGCCCAGTTCGTGCAATTCACTGATGTCGCCCAGACGATACAAGTCGCAATGAAACAACGACCGCTTCCCCGGATATTCATTAACAAGAGTGAACGACGGTGAGTTTACCAGTTCTCTATCCAGTCCCAGTCCACCGGCCAGACCACGAACAAAAACCGTCTTGCCGGCGCCAAGCGAACCGGTCAACACCAGGATGTCGCCATCGACAAAACAAGTGGTGGCCAGCTTTTCGGCCAGACCGGAAGTCTGCTCTTCGGAATGGGACACAATGTGCAGGACTGGTTTCAAGTCATCACCTCGGATTGAGTACGGCTACAGGAACCACCATCTCCTCAAGTGAGATACCGCCATGCTGGAACGAATTCTGGAAAAGGCGCACCATCTCATTGTAGTTGTTGGGATAGACAAAATAGAAATCTTCCCTCGCAATAATATATGTAGTCGCAAGGGTCAACGATGGCAGACGCCACTCTTCCGGTTTCTTAATCAATATCGACTCTTTTGGATCGGAATTCAGATTGTCGCCATACTTGTACCTGAGATTACTCGATGTTGATCGCTTCCCATGTGCAACTGTACCACGACGACAGAGTATCGACCCATGGTCCGTTGTAATCACCACCGTGTAATCCTTCCTGGCAAATGCCTTCAAAATTGCAAAGAGTGGTGAATGCACAAACCAGCTTTTCATCAGGGACCGGAAAGCTGCCTCTGTCCCGGCCATCTCTTTGAGAATAACATTGTTGGATTGACCGTGTGTCAGGATATCCAGGAAATTGAAAACCAGCGTTACGATTGGTGAGTCAAACAGATCGCCCACTTTCCTGGCCACTGTCTCACCCTCGCTGTTGTTATAGATTTTGATATACTTAAGTCCTTTGCCATAGCGAAGGCCGTTGCGGGCAAGATTGTCGGAGAAGAGTTGTTCTTCTTTCCGATTAAGCGACCCCTCATCGGACGCATTGTACACATCGGGGTACGCGCGATGAATATCATCGGGGAACATCCCCGCAAAAAGAGCATTCCGGGCAAACGGTGTGGCGCTTGGCAGCATTGAGAAGTAGTAGTTGCGCTGTACATTGAAATACTCCGCAACCAGCGGCTCGACCAACATCCACTGATCAAGACGCATACAGTCCACCACAATGAACAGCACCTTCTTTTTCTTCTTGAGTTCGGGGATGACAAATTGTCCGCTGATGTCGGGCGACAGGAGCGGACGATCATCGCTGCTCAACCAGCTCTGGTAATTGTTGAGAATATATTTGGTAAACTCGCCATTCCATTCCTTGCGGGTACCCTCAAGCGCCTGCTCAAGTCCGACATCGTTGTTCTCATCCAGTTCAAGATTCCACGAAGCCAGAATTCGGGTAGCATCGTACCAGTCTTCCGGACCAAGGGCGCCAAACAGTCGTTGGTTGAAACGATTCGTCTCGGTGATGTATCGTTTCATCAGAGTGCTACCAATAATCTTTCGGGAGTCCAGCAGTCGTTTGATAACCATCAGAATCTGCGAGGGTACGACCGGCTTGACAAGGTAGTCGTCGATCTTCTGACCGATCGCATCCTCCATCAGAGTTTCTTCCTCCGACTTGGTTACCATCACCACCGGAAGATGCGGTTTGACCTCTTTGATCTCCTCCAACGTTTCCAAGCCGTCCTTGCCAGGCATCATTTCATCGAGCAGCACCAGGTCGAAACTCTCATTGGTCACCAGCGCGATACCATCGTCACCGGACATGGCGCCGACAACTTCGTAACCCTTTTGCTGGAGAAACAGAAAATGCGGTTTTAGGGAGTCGATCTCATCGTCTACCCACAGGATTCTTTTTTTGTCACCTTGAGTTTTCACGTAAATTTGTTACCTCATGTTGTCGCGTTATTAGATTGGCTGAAACACGGTTTCTCCCCGGCCACCGGTAGACAAATCTCAAAAAGTGTTTCGCCCGGTTTGGAGCGTTTCAGGCTGACCTTGCCGCCATGGTATTCTTCGATGATGCGTTTAACCAGCGTAAGGCCGAGTCCCCAACCACGTTTCTTAGTAGTAAAACCGGCGCGGAAAATCTTGCGGATCGCACCAGAGGGAATGCCTTTGCCGTTGTCCTCAATTTCGATAACGACCGAACCGCTTTTCTCCTGAACTTCGGAACGGATCATTATGCGGCCCGTCTTGGCGTCAACGGCCTGTAGTGCATTCTTAACCATATTCTCAAGTGTCCAGCTAAACAGTTCGGCATTCAAAGCTACCGGCGGAACATCGGTCGGCGTGAACAGAATCTGAATCCCCTGACCTTCAAACGGTAGTCGTCGTCGATAGTATTCCACCACATCGGATATAACATCGTTGAGGCGACATGGTTCCAGTTCGGGGAACGATCCAATCTGCCCGAACCGTTGGGCGACTTTTTGCAGCCGCTCAATATCGACCTTCATATTGCCTGCGGTATCGGCAATGAACGCATCTTTTTCCGAAGTCTCAGTGGGCGCAGCGCACTCGTGTTCCATGACCTCCAGCCAGCCCATCAACGATGATATCGGCGTTCCGAGTTGGTGTGCGGTTTCCTTCGCCATCCCCACCCAGATATGCCGCTCTTCGCTGCGTCGGATGTTCTGAAAACCGATCATGGCAACGATAAGAAAGGCCGCAACGATTCCAATTTCGATAAACGGCATCATCTTCAACTGGTTGATGACTTCCGAGTCACCATAGCAGAAATAGTTGACGTAGTTTTCATCGAGGTGAAGCGGAAATTCACCGTTGTCGCGTAACATCTCATCGGAGATGCTTCGTAACTTTTCAAACGATGCACGAGTCGTATCATCGGAGGGAATCCCCTCGATATTCCGCCAATGGATCGGGCTGTGGTCGTTATCAAGAACGATGATCGGAAAATTTGCCTTAACGATGATCTCGTCGAAAATAAACTGAAGCTCATCGCCCGAGGTTGGTGAATTGGCCGCCATCTGCCACAGCTTCACATACTTGGTGACCTGAGAGCGCGTATCTTCTTTTAGCTTTTCGATCACATTGAATGTAAACCAGATGAAGACAACCGAGATCGTAGCAACACCACCGAGCAGAAAACTTTTGAAGATCGTTGACCCGGAAATATACAAACCGGCCGTCTTGCCCTTTGTGATCGAACGGTTCGACATTATCCCAGCTTCTCTATTCCACCCATATACGGATGCAGAACTTCGGGGACCGTTACCGTACCATCGGCGTTCTGGTAATTTTCGAGAATAGCGGCGACCAAACGAGGCAGCGCCGTGCCCGAACCATTGAGCGTATGAGGATACGACACTCTTTTTTCGGCATCACGGTAACGGCATTTCATCCGGCGCGCCTGGAAATCTTCAAAGTTGGAGCAGGATGAAATTTCCAGATACTTGTCCACGCCCACCGACCACAGATCAATGTCATAACACTTGGCGGCCGCAAACGACAGATCACCCGAGGCCAGCGTACTGACACGGTACGGCATCTTGAGACCCTGAAGGATTTTCTCGGCCTGAAGCACCAGCGATTCGAGTTCGTCGTACGAATGTTCCGGCGACACGATCTTGACTATCTCCACCTTGTCGAACTGATGCACACGAATCATCCCGCGCCCTTCTTTTCCCGCCGCTCCGGCTTCACGACGGAAACATGGAGTGTAACCAACCATGTAGATCGGCAGCTCCTGGTGGTCGATAATCTGTTGCTTGTAGATATTGGTCAACGGAACTTCGCCGGTCGGGATCAGGTACATGTTATCTTCGGTCGTTCGATACATGTCTTCTTCGAGCTTCGGAAGTTGCCCTGTACCGAACATCGAATCAGCGGTCACAAGATACGGCGCAGCTATCTCGACACATCCGGCCGCGATGTGAGTGTCAAGCATGTAGCCAATCAACGCCCGTTGCAGATGAGCGCCCAGACCCTTTAGCAGATAAAAACCGGAGCCGCTGATTTTTGTAGCCGACGGAAACTCCAGGATACCGAGCTTCTCGCCAATCTCCCAATGCGGCAGCACTTTGAAATCCGGTTTGACAATCTCGCCCCAGTCGCGGACAAATTCGTTGGCCGACTCATCGGCGCCAACCGGAACCGATTCGTGCGGTAAATTCGGCAGCCATTTGATCGCATCATGCAGATCGGTTTCGATTTCGCGCAGTTGGTTGTCGAACGCCGATATCTTCTCGCCCACCTCCCGCATCGCAGCGATAGCATCGTCGGCCGGTTCACCGGCCTTTTTCTTTTTGGCAATCTCGCCGGACGCCTGGTTGCGCTCGGCCTTGAGGGCTTCAACGTTCCGGATTATCTCGCGGCGCTGTTCGTCGAGGGCGAGAATCCGGTCGATATCGGAAGTGTCGTTTTTCTTTGCGATCCCGGCTTTCACCAACTCGGGATTTTCTCTTATGAACTTAAGATCAAGCATTAGTGTCCCTGTAAGTTAACTGTTTCTAACCGAAGCCTAAATTAAAGTTCCGACGACCCGAAAGTAAAGATACAATGCACGACCACCAGTCAAACGACCCACTCCCGCTAACCTGCGGCCTCACAGTCCCTTAGGAGCCCCCGTGGGGCCTTGCGACCGATTTTTGGCGTGGGGAGCGTTATTTGGGTCGATTTTACTGGTCCGGCGTGAAAAAAACTGGGAAACATCTGTCCGATTTGGCTTGTGTTTTCCGATAATTTGTGTAGATTTCAAGGCTAACTTTGTGAAAGGATACGATTCAGGCTATGTCAAAGATTTGTGAAGTTTGCGGCAAGAAACCTATTTTTGGAAATAACGTTTCTCACGCCCATAATATTACGAAGCGACGTTGGAATCCTAACCTGCAGTCGGTACGTGCGATTGTTGACGGCAAGCCGAAACGGCTTCGCGTCTGCACATCGTGCCTGAAGGCGGGCAAGGTGACCAAGAACGTTAAGGCGTCCAAGAGCGTTAAGGCGCTCAAGAGCGCGCCGGCACCAAGCTGAGTTACCCCTATAGGTGATAGGGTAGGAACCCGCCCCTCGTGGCGGGTTTCTTTTTGGGTGGATGTGGCATACGGGCGACGGAGGTTAT
>DAOWIM010000203.1 GCA_030640905.1 bacterium | reverse complement strand
CTGCTGCGTTACATTACCGGTGCCCGGGCTGGTTTTGAAAGTTCCGGCAAACATCGCCGCAGCACAGTGTTCGTCGGAGGTACCGACATGCGGCAACCATCGCTTATCCCAGAGCCAAAGAGACGCTTGGCGATCGGCTTGTCCGGTAATGCTCGCGAGAATCCGCCGCAACCTCGATGGGGAAGGAAGCCGACTCCGTTTGCGACGTTGGTTCTCAGTATCTATCGAGCGGCCGATGATCGGTCAATTGGCGAGATGGCGCTCTATCTAAAAGACACTCGCCTCGGTTTTGCACAAACTCAGGAGTTGCGGGAGGCGATAACCTATTTTCGGAGTCTCGACAAACGTGTCTATTGTCATCTGGCGCGGCCGGGCAATCTGGGTTATTACCTGGCCTCGGCGGCCGACAAGATCCTCATTCCGCCGGTCAGTCGGCTAAATCTGATTGGGCTGCGAGCGGAGTTGAGTTTCTATGCCGGGACGATGGAAAAGCTCGGCGTTCGTGCAGACGTAATGCGGATAGGCGAGCACAAAACGGCTGCTGAGATGTTAACGCGACGGATCGCATCAGAGGAAAACCGGGCGCAGATAAACCGATTACTTGATTCACTGTACGATCAGTTTGTGGCAGCTATTGCCAGCGGCAGAGGAGTTTCAACTGATTCGGTACGTCGGGTGATTGATGGTGGTCCTTATACTTCGGTAGAGGCGATGCAGCTTGGTTTGGTCGATGGGCTCAGTTATCGCGACGACATGAACGACGATTTTCTTGAAACCATGCCTGAGGTATCTTTTCGACGTTATCTCGCCGATACGCTGGTCAATGACAACTGGCCGGCCAAGCCGGTAATCGCGATGGTTGTCGCCGATGGTGAGATCACTACCGATGACTTTGCGGGCATGCCGTTCAACCGCTCGCAGCAGGCTACCCCGGCGCCCTTGAAGAAAGCTTTTCGGCGGGTGATGAATGATCGCAACGTGAAGGGTATCGTGCTGCGAGTCAATTCGCCCGGCGGTTTGGCCCTGGCTGCTGATGAGATTTTTCATGCGGCGGACAAAGCATCGGAAAAACGATTGCTTGTGGTCTCGATGGGTAACGTGGCTGCATCGGGTGGGTATCAAGTGTCGATGGCGGCAGATCAGTTGTTTGCCAGTCCCGCAACGATAACCGGTTCGATTGGAATTTTCGGCGGCAAGGTTGATCTGAGTGAACTTTATCGCAAGATCGACCTTGGCAAGGAGTTATTTGTTCGAGGCAAGTATGCCGGCATGATGACAACAACCCGTCCGTTCTCGGAGGAGCAGAGGGTGAAGTATTTCTCACATATGAAAGCATTCTATGACTATTTTGTCGGATTGGTTGCCGAGAACCGAGCGTTGGCGTTTGATTCGGTCGATGCTATGGCCCGTGGAAAAGTCTGGACCGGGAATGAAGCGCTGGCCAACGGACTTATCGACCGGCAGGGCGGGATCAAACAATCGCTGGACTACTTGGCCGACCATCTTGGACTGGACGACTATGCGGTGGAGATTTCTCCTCGCAAGCGACCGTTGTTCATTCTTCCCGGGCAATCGTATCTGGCCGGACTGGTGTCGTTGTTCTCTGGTGATGGCAGCGCGGTTGAGAAGGTTGCCGCAGCGGTTGGATTACCCGACGATGAAGGCATGTTTGCCAGAATGCCATTCGATATCGCGATTGAATAGTGATAACCGATTATTCGCGTAAGAAAAAACCCGCCACGAGAGCGGGTTTTTTTCTGATCAACTTTCGGGATGGATATATTCTTGTTTCCAACCGGTTAGCTGGAATACTCGAACAGCTGGCGCCTCTGGTGGCATGTTGTTGGGATCATCAAGATCGGTATCGTACGACCAATCTCGGATCGGTGGCGAGTAGTAGGTTCCGTTCCAGGCACCATCGGCCTGAGTTGAGAGCCAGAGGTTAACCATCGAACCGGTCCAGGTAAATTTCTTGTTCGACCACGTTTCCAGAAAACGTGGCAGATTTTCAAACCCGCCGTTATAGTTGGAAGCGGTCGTTTCAGTGTTACCGGTCAGAATGCAGGCGTTGACTGTAGTCTGGGTGGCTATCCGATTGTTCTTGGACAGCTTTCCTTTGGTGTCGTCCCAGTTGGGTGAAAGAAACGTTACGGCGTCGGCCATGATGGAGGCCGGTTTCTTGTTCTGTGAATTGAAATCACCAAGCATATAGATCGGATTCTCGCTGGCAATAGTCAGCGGGTCGCCCAGCTTGTTGGCATTGGTGATCCGAAGGGCCGGATAATCGGTTGTCTGGTCGGCAAAATAGATCACACCGTTATCGGGGTCGTAGCCTCTCTGATAGAGCAGTCCGATATCAAGCTCGGTAACATCAACATAGCATCCCTCGCGGCCGTCCCAGAATTTGTCGGGAGTTGTTGACATGATGCCTTTGGTCTGAAGTTCGCTGGTGATATTTGTCCAGATGCCACCGACCCATTGATATGCATCGCCGTCCTTGATTTTTAATGTGGCGCGATGTTCGTATGAATCGGTGTTGCCGTTGCCGCGTTCGATCAACTTGTGTGGGTCTTCGTCGGCGCCGTTGAGCGGAACGTTGAGCCTCGTTTGGCCGTGGGCCGCATCCTGTACTCGATCACCCCAGCGGGTAACCGATGAGTCATACCAGTGTGCGTCGGTTGATTCCAGCCAGCCACCACCTTCCTTCATGGAAACATAATTGCCCCCTACATCCTTCACCAGAACATCGCCGTTGCCGGTTCCGCCGCCGCCCTTGCGGCCATGACGGATATCTCCGGCCGCAGAAACGTAGCTGTTGATTTTGAGACTGTTGTTTGATTGCAGCCAAAGGTCTCCGTTGGTGTGAACACGACCTGCCAGGGTCATCGAAGGTCCGGGTGCGATTTCTAGGTCGTTGTCGTAGAAAACGGCAAACTGGAAGATCGGCACCAGGGCCGTTTCAAACTGTTGTGAAACCAGCACCTTAGCGTTGTCGATCAGACTAACACCAACAGCTCTGACTGTGAACGATTTGACCAGCGCGTGCAGCCCGGCCAGGTTGCCCGATGTCAGATTTCGCTGGACGGCCGGTCCATCATCTGTGGTGTTGCACGATAAGATGCAATCATTGAGCGAATCAACATAGTTTGGCAGCACTGTTGGCGGTGCTCCGGTGCTGTCATAGATTACCTGCATCTCGGCGGTAGCCAGTTCCAGGCCCGCTTCGGCCGCATAGAACGCCCGCATCTCCTGCCAGTTATTTGACGCCAGAGTCACTTCGTCATCGGAAGTTTCCAGAGCAGCCAATCCGACCAGAGTCAGCATGCAGACCATTAGCAGCGCCACCAGAGTGGCGAAACCGCTTTCAGGACGTAGCGTCGGCGTAGTCATCTTATTTCTTCCCCTCAGTTGGGCCTACAGGTTAGAGTTCCACGTATTCCTGGTTCCAGCCGGTTCTCAGGAAGAGGCGGATGGTTGGTGCGCTCGGAGGCTGCAGAGTTGGGTCAGATAGATCGGCGTCATGCTGCCAATTCCTGGTCGGGTCGGTGTAGTATGCATTGATATCCGCGGCATCTTTGTACGTTCCGTTGGCTTGTTGCGAATGCCACATCTGGATCAGAGTGCCCGTCCAGTCGAAGTCTCTGCCGGCCCAATCTTCCAGAAAGCGCGGCAGGTTTTCCATCCCACCACCATAGTTGGGGTCTACCGGTTCGATGTCGCCGGTGACAATAGCAACATTGGCGGTTGTCTTGGAGGCGGTCCGGTTAATCAACGGATCCGATGAAAGCGCCGGGTCCCAATTGTTGGACAGGAATGTCAGGGCGTCACTTATAGCCGCCACCGGCTGTTTGTTGGTTGAATTGAAGTCACCCTGGATATAGAGCGGGTTTTCACAGGCAATTGTCACCGGTGTGCCGATGTCGGAGCCATTGATAAGCGTCGTGCCTCTCATGTCGCCACCGGCGGCGCGCTGATCCGAGATATAGAGCACGCCACCTTTGGGGAAATAACCGCTGCCTTTCAGCAGGTCGATATCAATCTGGGTGTTTCTGACAGTTTTTTGTTCATGGGAATCATAGAATTTGACGGTTGGATCATCGGTGATTGTTCCTGCCGGTAGGGATGTGGAGACGTCCTGCCAGATACCGCCGATTTTGGCCATGGGGATGCCGTCGAGAATCATGAAATCAGCTTTGTTTTGATACGAATCAGGATTACCGGCGGAGCGTTCGATGATCTTATGGGGATTATCGCCGTCATTCAGTCCCAGGTTTAGTTCATTCTGTCCAAAGGCATTGTCCTGCAGTTTTCCCTGCCAGAGAGCTGCAGCGGTATCGTACCAGTTGGT
>DAOWIM010000201.1 GCA_030640905.1 bacterium | reverse complement strand
TCCAGATCGCCTAAGTCCTCCGGGATGTCGTCGGTGTCGCCTTTGAGCATCGCTCTTACAACGCGACTGATTTCCTTGATTTCGTTGATCGACTTTCCTTTGATCACCTCGGCCAGCATTGAACCGGACGCTACCGAGATGGCACACCCCCGGCAATCGACATGGATATTTTTAACACGATCCTCATCAATCTCGACCTTCAGCTCGACTTCGTCACCGCACGAAGGATTGTGGCCATCGGTAGCAATATCGGCTCGTTCCACCGGATTGCGACCGCGGGGTGAGCGGTAGTGGTCGAGGATAATGTCTCGATACAGATCGTCAAGGCGTTCGTTCATACACCAAAATACTTTCTCATCTCAATTAACGTTTCTACAAGAGTATCGACATCGCTCTGATTGTTGTAAATATATAGTGACGCCCGCGCCGTGGCAACCTTTCCCATCGCACGCATCAATGGCTGCGCACAATGGTGTCCAGCCCTGATTGCAACGCCGCGAGAATCGAGGAAAGTGCCAATGTCGTGAGGGTGAATGTCGGCATCTGTAAAGGAAATGGCCGCTCCGCGCTCCGTGTAGTCCAGTGGTCCCTGAATCTCTATGCCGTCGAGCTTGGTCAGTTGTTCGATACAGTACTGAGTCAAGGCAATTTCATGCGCCCTGATATTATCCATGCCGAGATTATCCAGATAGTCCAGCGCCGTTCGGAAAGCTATAACGTTGCCGATATTCGGGGTGCCGGCCTCGAATTTGTGGGGAAGCTCGGTGAATGTGATTTTCTCGAAACTGACGTGACGGATCATCTCACCGCCGGTGATAAACGGAGGCATGGCCTCAAGAAGTTCACGCCGTCCCCACAGCACGCCAACCCCGGTGGGGCCAAGCATCTTGTGCGCGGAGAACGCATAGAAATCGACATTAAGAGCCTTTAGGTCGAGCGATAGATGCGCCGCTGCCTGGGCGCCATCGATAACAACAACGGCGCCGTTCTTGTGGGCGGCCTCGGATATTTCGGTCAACGAGTTTATCGTGCCAAGAACATTCGACATATGAGTGACCGCGACCAGTTTGGTTCGGGGGGTGATGATGGAGTCGAGGTCGCTCAGATCGAGATGGCCGCAGAGGGTGATGGGGATACGTTTGATGACCGCCTTCTTTTTCTGAGCGAGCAGCACCCATGGGACGAAATTGGCATGGTGCTCCATCTCAGTGACGACAATCTCGTCCCCCGCGCTGATATTCTCTTCGCCCCAGCTACGGGCCAGAAGATTGATCGCCTCGGTCGTACCGCGGGTAAAGATGATTTCGTCCGGGTCAACGCCGCCGAGGAACTGAGCCGTGCGGCGGCGGGATGCCTCGTACGCTTCAGTGGCTTCTTCGGCCAGGGCATGAATACCGCGATGGATATTGGCGTTGTATTTCAGGTAATAGTCGTTAAGAGCATTGATAACCGACAAAGGCTTTTGTGAGGTTGCCGCATTGTCGAGATAAACCAGTCGGTTACCATTGACCTCCTGGTCGAGTATCGGGAAGTCGGCTCTGATCTTCGCGACGTCCAGTGTATTGGCTGGTGTCTGCTCCGCGTTGCGTTTGTCTTTAGCTTCAATAGACATCAGTTAGCTTTCTATTCGATACGAACATAAATGTGACCATTCTCTACCTTGACTTTGTAGGTGTCAAGCGGCACGACCGCTGGTGGAGCGATCACCGCACCGTTCTCCACCGAGAATCGAGCGTGATGGCGGGGACAGATAATCTCGTTGTCACAGATGCGGCCAGAATGAATCGGCCCTGAATCGTGTGTGCATTCGTCAGCAACAGCAAAGTACTTGCCGTCAACATTGCAGATGACAACTGGTACGTCATCCACCTCGAACGCTTTCATTCCACCCTCGGGGATTTCATTCACATCGGCAACTTTGTGAAACTCTGCCATCTTACATAGCCTTCAGTTTTTGTGCGACCGCGTCCTGCAATCCCTGACGGAACTCAGCCGGGATATGCCGCAGCGTCGATTCGGCGAAACCAGCTACTATTATCCTGACAGCTTCGGAGGGATCAATACCGCGAGCCTCCAGATAGAATCGTTCCATCGGGTCGATCTGTCCGGTTGTTGCTCCGTGGCTGCAACGGACGTCTTCGTTCAGGATTTCAAGCTCGGGGATAGTCTCGGCACGGGCGCCTTTGTTGAGCAACAGGTTGCGATTGATTTGATATGCCTCACAGTTTCGGGCCTCTTTTTCAATTCTGATCAGGCCGGTGTAGGCCGATTCGGCCCGGTCACGCAGGACAACTTTGAAATCGATATTCGAGTTGGTCTGGCTGCTGCGATGGTGCTGCAGAGTGTGGCAGTCAAGATGTTGATGTCCGGACCCGAACGCCAGGCCATACATATTGCTCTCGGCGCCGTCACCATCAAGGATAACGCCGTAGTTCTGTTTTGATAGAAGCCCACCAAGACTCATGGTAGCGGTCAGCATGTTCGCGCCACGACCAAGTCTGGCTCGATGGGTGAAGAAAGTGTGGACCTTCGCAGAATGTTCCTGGAGATTTGCGTAGCGAACGCTGCTGTTTTCATATCCAAATATCTCAACGGCGCCGTTGGAATAGTAAGGGGCATCGCTGTTGTTTTCTGCTCCGAGGTGCTCGTCGATTACCGATAGTTCGGCATTGTCCCCTACGACAATCAGCAGCCGTGGGTAGTTGTTCGACCCGGCGTTTGAGGATACGTGCTGGAAGTGAAGAGGCTTGTTGATCGTCACACCGGAGGGAACAAAGATGAAAAGGCCGTTGTCCCAGAGCGCGCCGTTCTGAGCCTCAAATTTCCCGGTATCACTGTTGATGAGTTGATAGAGATGCGGCTCGACGATATCGCGGTGATTCTCCACGGCGTCAGACAGCGAGGAAATTATCACGCCTTTGGGGATATCGCTTTCTGATAGGTCGGAGTTGATCTGGCTCGGTTGCTTGCCAACGGTTGCACTATCGGTTGCGGTACTGGAGACATTGATGAACTTCTGAGGATCAGTGTAGCGCCAGAGATGCAGACCGCGGGGGGGGAGGGGGCTGTTGTTGAACGAATCGCGAGAGACGCGGCGTTTTTCCAGCAACCATTCGGGGCCCTGTTTCAGTACGTTCGACAGATCGGAGATCAATCCATTGTTGTCAAATTTATCATTCATTGGTTTTGCATCTTTCTTAGCCAACTGAGCCCTCCATCTCAAGCTCAATCAATCTGTTCAATTCAACCGCATATTCCAGCGGTAACTCTTTGGTGAAAGGTTCCATAAAGCCGTTTACGATCAGCAGGCGGGCATCATCCTCAGTCAGGCCGCGACTGGTCAGATAGAAAAGCTGCTCCTCGGCAACTTTCGAGACGCGGGCTTCGTGTTCGACCTTAACCTGATCATTATCAATTTCCATGGTTGGATAAGTGTCGGAGCGAGCTTCCTGCCCAATGAGGAGAGCGTCGCATTCGACCGATGCCTTCGCGTTGACAGCATTCTTGTGAATCTTGACAAGACCTCGATACGACGAACGACCATTGTCTTTTGAGATTGATTTCGACGTTACCCGTGAGGATGTATTCGGGGCCGCATGAATGACCTTGGAGCCGGCATCCTGATGCTGATCAATTCCGGCAAAGGCGACTGAAAGAATCTCGCCGCGAGCGCCCTCGCCTAGTAGCTGGATGCAGGGGTACTTCATCGTCAGGCGTGAACCGAGGTTGCCATCGACCCATTCGATAGTTGCATTCTTGTAAGCCGACGCCCGCTTAGTCACGAGGTTGTATATGTTTCGCGACCAGTTCTGAATTGTCGTGTAGCGGATATAGGCATCTTCAAGGGCAATCACTTCAACGACTGCCGAGTGCAGCGAGTTTGTCGAATAGATCGGCGCGGTGCAACCTTCGATGTAGTGCACTCGCGATCCTTTGTCGGCAATGATCAACGTTCGCTCGAACTGGCCCATATTTTCAGCGTTGATCCGGAAGTAGGCCTGTAGAGGAACCTTGACATCTACTCCTGGCGGGACATACAGGAATGAGCCGCCCGACCAGACCGAAGTGTTCAACGCCGAAAATTTGTTGTCGGCGGACGAAATGACACTTCCGAAATACTTCTCTACGATCTCCGGATACTCTTTCAGGCCGGTGTCCATGTCAAGAAAGACAATGCCCTGCTTCTTGAGATCATCCCGCATCGAATGATAGACTACTTCCGATTCGTACTGGGCCGAAACACCGCCGAGAAAATTCTTCTCCGCTTCGGGGATGCCGAGCTTGTCAAAAGTATTGCGGATATATTCGGGAACATCGTCCCAGCTTGTCTGCTGGCTTTTGATCGGCTTCATGAAGTAATAGATATTATCGTAATCAATCTCGCCGATCAGCTTGGTGTTACCCCACTTTGGGTTCGGTTTGGCGAGAAAGATGTCGAGCGCTTCGTGGCGACGGTCGGTCATCCAGCGTGGCTCTTTTTTCATCCGTGAAATCATCTCGACAACTTCATGGTTGATACCCTTGGCACCTTTGTGGAAGTAGTCCACCGGGTCGTGAAACCCGTACCGGGTGGCATAGTCGGTGTTGAGGGTCGAGAGATCGTCGTTTTGCTTTTTTCTCGAATCAGACACGCTCACGCTCCAGTCGACCGGCTCAGTTCTTCTTCAACCCAGTCGTAGCCTCGTTCTTCGAGCTTGAGAGCAAGCTCGGGTCCGCCGGACTTCACCAGGCGGCCGTTTATCATAACATGCACATGCTGCGGCTTGACGTAATTGAGAAGACGCTGGTAATGGGTGACCATCAGGACGCCCGTGTCGTCGCTCCGGAATCGGTTAATACCTTCTGAGACAGTCTTGAGGGCGTCGATATCAAGCCCCGAATCGGTCTCGTCCAGCAGAGCCATCGTTGGCTGAAGCATCGCCATCTGAAGTATCTCCACTCGCTTCTTCTCGCCGCCGGAGAAACCATCATTGAGATAGCGAGTGGCAAAAGAATGATCGATGGCAAGAGCGTCCATCTCTTTTTTGAACAACTTCCGAAAATCAGACATATCTGCCTCCGGACCGCGGCGGGCCTTGATTGCCGCCCGAAGGAAATTGGCCACAGTTACGCCCGGTATTGCCATCGGATACTGGAAGGCCAGGAACAATCCGGCGCGCGAACGTTTGTCGGCGGATAGGTCAAGCAAGTTCTGTCCGTTAAGTGATGCCTTCCCGTGCGTGATCTGATAGCTGGGGTGGCCCATCAGGGCGTTGGACAGGGAAGACTTGCCCGAACCGTTTCGTCCCATGATGGCGTGAGTCTCGCCGGGGAATATCTTTAGTGTGATGCCGCGGACAATTTCTTTGCCTTCGACCTCAACGTGAATGTCTTCAATATCCAGAAGTGGCTTTGGATTCATTTGGAGCGTTCCTTGTTACGGTTGGGGTTTGTCGCATCGGCCTTTCGATGATCGTTCGTTTTCGATAAATTCCGCGCCGAGTGCATCGGCAAGATCGGGTCCGGAATGTTGACCATCGTTTCTATCTGCTGGACGTGATCCATCTGTTCATTGTCGAGAATGCTCTGCAACATCGTATGGCTGAGAAAAGTTCCCACATAGCCGGCTAAGCCGGCGAGAACGTGATGGATTGAGCAATTGGACAGGTGAATACATATCTCCTGCTGGCCTGAAGACTTGGCACAATGATCGGGATCGATCAACGGCCCGCCGAGAGCAGTCAGAACTTCGAGAAGATTGATCTGCCCAGCTGGTCGCGAGATGCGGAACCCGCCGGTTCGACCACGCACCGATGATATCAGGCCGCTCTTGCGGAGGATCGACAGCAGCTTCGAGACATACGAAGCCGACAGACCCTCCAATCGGGCGATTTCCGGAATCGTAAGCTGGCTGTTTTCACCCTCGCGGGCAAGAGCCAGCAGGCAGCGAAGACCATATTTTTCAATCGACGATATTCTCACAATAAACCAATAATCGAGTCATCCATTTTCTTGGCCAGAACCATACAAAAACAATACTTATTTGTAAAGTATTATTCAGAACATTATTTGTCCAAATTTGTTCCCGGCAATTATGTTGCGCTAATAATAGGAGTAGCAAGGAGTTAGGTTAAGTGCTGGCTGAGATGTTAGCTATAATGTGAGTGCGAGAACCGGAGTTTCCGGATTATCGGAGACCAATTCGAATCCTGCCTTCCGGTAGGTCGATTCTGGCCCGGTCCACATGTCGGCGGCCGACAGGTTCTTGCCACGTTTGGGGAAAGCTTCGATACGTTTGACGCCGCGCGTTTTCAGGTCGATCAAAATCTCGTCAAGCATGAAGGAAGCGTAGCCCTGTTGTCGATATGACGGCGCGATCAGAAAGCAGGTGATGGCCCAACTCTGCGGATCGGGGGAGAGGTTGAATTGAGCGACCAGTTTCTCCAGTCGGTCACGCGGCCCGACCTGGCACCAGCCGACCGGTTTACCGTCGTCGTATAGTAAATAGCCATCGTATTCGCCCCGATCAAACAGCTTGTCCCGAAACGCTCGGTTCCGGATCGGTGGTCGATCCGACCAGCCATCCCATGTCGGCACCCACCACGCGACACAAAAACAGCAGGCCGCGTCATTGATCGCCGAGTGAACTCGGTAGAAATCATTTCGACGGGCCGGGTCTATGCGGTGGACTTCAAGTTGCATCAGGCAGTGGCGCTCTAAAGTGACCGGTCACAGTCCGGAACAAGTTGCTCAAAAATATGCGGCGTGCGTGATCTCGATTACGAACTCAGTCGTTTCACCCTGCGGCACTGTCACCAGCCAGATGTAGCCTTCGCCGTCTGAACCGTTGGCATAGTAAAGATCGTTCTCCCGCACGAAAACCGAATATTCACCCGGCGGCAGGCTGATCTCATAGCGGCCGTCGGTACCGCTTTCCGTCGTGGCGATCAAGTTCGTTTTGATCTCGCTGTAGAAAGTGCCGTATCCTTCCGGAACGACATCGCTAAACGTGGTTTTTTCATAGAAGAAAATCGTGCGACTTACGGGTGTGATGCCGCCGTCCGGATTTTCCGGATATGGCATCGGCATGAAGTTACCTTCCCAGAAATCGACCTGACCGTAGACGCCCTGGTCAATTGATGGTGCCAGCGAGATTGGCTGGGTTGAATCGTTGTCGCCGGAACAACCGGCTACGATCAGTAAAGCACAAACGACAAATAAAGTTTTCATGTGACCTCCACACAGTGGTGTATCATCCTCGTTCACCAGTTCTTACTTAATAGACTACATGGCGCGCCATTTGTCCACTTTTTTTTGCAGGGGAGGAGTCGGCGGATATTTGCTACGATTTGTGCCGGCTGTACCCAAACCAGCATTTCTCATTGACATATCGCGTCGCGTTGGTTATCTTCTAGTGAGGATATTTGCAGGAAAAGCTTTGGGAAAAATCTTGAGATTTCAAACCTGTTTATTGATTATTATTCTATGCGCCGTGTCTGTGGCTGGTGAGACGATCACTGTTCCAACAGATGAGCCGACAATTCAAGCTGGCGTGAATCTGGCTGAATCAGGTGATACCGTTCTGATACTACCCGGCACGTATACCGGTACAGGCAATAAGAATATTGTCGTTAACAGCAAGAGTATAGTTATTACATCAAGGGGCAGTCCGGAGAGTGTTGTAATTGATTGTGGTGGTACGTACAATCGTTGGTTCCGCGGTTTTGAGTTCCGCAATGTTGATTCGCGGGCAATTCTTGAGGGGGTGTCAATTCAAGGCGGATACATTCCAAGAAAGGGAGGGGCTATTCTCTGCGATTCATCGACCCTTATCGTCAGGAATTGCATCCTTTCGGGCAACACACTGACCATCACGACGACTCAGGACTCTGAACTGGGTGGTGCCATTTATTGCGGTCCAACATCTTTCCTAACAGTAAGCTCCTGTGTTCTGGCGGAGAACAATGCTGACTACGGCTCCGCAATATGTGTAGAAGATGCAACGGCCTTAATTGAGAACTGTACTCTATACAAGAATGACATTTATATGATATCGGCATCCGTGACACTGGATCGGTGTCTTGTCGCGTACAACCGGTCGCTGGGCCACACAGCTGTCTATTGGCGTGACAGCGAATGTTC
This sequence comes from bacterium, assembly GCA_030640905.1. Taxonomy (GTDB): domain Bacteria; phylum Zixibacteria; class MSB-5A5; order GN15; family FEB-12; genus DAOUUR01. Next base: position 1,917 of record DAOWIM010000201.1, on the reverse strand, counting down.
TGCAAGCTTTTCCTGCTGCAATCTCTATGGAAACAGTGGAGGCGACTGGGAAGACAGCCTGGCTCTATACAAGGGGATCAATGGCAACATCTCGGCCAACCCGATGTTTTGTAACCCCGGCATTGGCGACTTCAGCCTTCTCAATACATCACTCTGTGCACCTTCGAACAACGACTACAATGAATTGATTGGTGCGGTTGGGGTAGGATGTTATGCGACCGGCAGAGTGATTCGGATTGCACCCGACGGTGCCGGGGATGCTCCTTCGATCCAGGCCGCTATAGACTTGGCCACACATGGCGACACCATCTGGCTTGCATCCGGTACGTACACTGGCGTTGGAAACAGAGATATCGACACGCGAGGCAAACTTGTAACAATCCTCTCCGGAGGACGTCCTGAAGCGACGGTGATTGACTGTCAGGGCGGCCCTGGCGAGGCGCATCGGGGATTCAGAATAGAGAACGCAGAGGACTCTTGTCTAAAGATATCTGGATTGACGATTACTCGTGGGTATGCTACAACCGGCGGGGGGATCTATATGCTTGGCGTGGCTCCGATAATTGAGAATTGTATCTTTCGAGAAAACACGAGCTATTTGAATAATCCCTCGAATGGAGGTGGAGCAGTACTAGCGGGTAACTCGTCTCCGGTTTTTGTCGGTTGTACATTTAATAACAATCGAGTTGTATCCGGAAGCGGCGGTGCGCTGGGATTTAGGGGTGCGTGCGATCCTCGGCTGGTAGAGTGCGTCATTGAGAACAACCAGTCCGAAAGATTCTACGGAGGAGGTGTCTATTTTATCTCATACAACCCATCTCACTCGTTAATGATTGTTGATTGTGTGTTAAGAGGCAACTCTGCGTGGAAAGGTGGTGGCCTGTACGCCAACGGCACGGTATCTCTGGTCGATTGTGTGCTGGCCCGCAATGAAGCGACTCGTGGGGCATCGGCCGCCACTGTCTGGTGGTCATCCTCTGAAATCTTAGGCTGCACGATAGTTGGTAATCAATATTTGGGTGATGATCCAGACGGAGGTAGTGCGGTGTTTCTTTCGGAAGCAGCCTCAGGAACACCCGTTGAGAACTGTATTATTTCCAATAACGAGGTCGGATTACCGATAGATTGCGCAGAGACTCCAAGCGTTGCCTGCTGCGATATCTACGGCAATTCTGGGGGGGATTGGGTCGGTGCTCTCGAAACTCTCGCGGACTCTAACGGCAATTTCTCTGCCGACCCGCTCTTCTGTGATGCTTCTGCAATGGAATACCAAATAGGAGAAGATTCCCCCTGTACTCCTTCCCACAATAGCTGTGGTGAGCTTGTCGGGGCCCTGAGTGTCGGCTGTGCTTCAACGGGCGTTGGCGACAAATCCACTGAATCCGAACTACCTGAGGCACATGCACTCTCACAGAACTATCCCAACCCCTTTAACCCTTCTACGGTAATTGAGTATTCGTTACCAAAAAGAGGCCAAGTGTCATTGACGATCCATAACGTGCTCGGACAGGAGGTTAGAACATTGCTGAATCGGACCGTGTCTGCCGGCAGTCATACAGCGATATGGGACGGCTGTGACCGGGAAGGAAACCGTGTGTCCAGTGGCGTCTATTTTTACCGGTTACGGGCGGGCGATTTTGTGAACTCCAGGAAGATGCTCCTGCTTAGGTAGTGACGCCCTCGTTCCAACTCACATCCGATCTGGGAAGTCGTCCCCCGCGAACAATAGATCAAGGACCGTCAAACCGTGGGCGGCCCGCGGCGGCGGGCCCCTTCGTATCCAATCCTCGCTTCACACCAACGCTGCAGCAGACGAGGAGAGGTTGTCCCATAAGACGACTAATAGAACTCGCGTAGAGCGGGGGCTTGTCTCCCGCCAGCTAACGGCGGACATAAAGCCCGCCGCTACGCGGAGTT
>DAOWIM010000237.1 GCA_030640905.1 bacterium | reverse complement strand
GGTATGGTGGCAAGGCGGGTGAGCACGCCAAAGACTATCGCCAGTGAACAGAAGAACTCGGCAAAAATTACCAGAACCAGACTGAATCCGGACCCCAAGCCTAATGGATCGGGAAAATTTGTTACCTGCTCGCCGAACCTGAGTAGTTTGTCGCCGCCGTGACCAAGCAACATCATGAATCCGACAAACAGCCGCAGCACCAGCAGGGCGCCATCGGAATGCGAGCGACCTAACCAGGCACCGATTTTCTCAGATGTTGTTTTTCTGTACAAGGATCCCATCTCGTTTCAACTTATACGCTTTATGAAACGGACGGGGAAGATAAAAGTTGTGCCAGGGGAGGCGTCAGGCGCCAAGCTTGCGTGTGGCGGACCGAACGAGTATTATGAATCAAGTATGGATGGCACAAAAACAGGACGGACTCCCCGATCCCGCAAATTAAGGGTTCCAAACCGATGAAAACCCGTAGACTCAATCTCCCCGCCGACCTCCCGGCCATAATCCGGCTTGATACATACCTCAACGGCGAACGACTGCCCTCAAACATCGAAAAAGAGTACAGTGATTACGATGGCGATATCTTTATCGGAGAAATCGATTCAAAAATCGTCGGGCTGGTTTCGCTCTCGACCGATCGGTGGGATCGGGTGGCGATAATCGATCATCTGGCAGTCGATGAAAATTACCGCGGAAAAGAGCTCGGCTCTGAGCTGCTATCGTGCGTCACAAAAACCGCGATCAATCGCGGTACGCGGATTCTATGCGTCCAGACCGCCACTTGGAACAACGATGCTATCCGCTTCTACCGTCGGCACGGTTTCGCCGAACGGGGTGTTTTTCCGGATTACATCGGCGACGGCAACGATATGATCTGGTTGGATAAGAAACTGGCGTAACTCGCCAGAGCCTTGCTTTCGTGCCGTACTTTTCCGTTATTGGCAGTTCATTGCAATCATAGAGAGGAACCGTATGTCTAAAGATACAAAACAAGCCGCCAAAGCAATCCCGCAGCGGACCGATGTTGCCGACCAGCACAAATGGAAGCTGACCGATATTTACGCCGATGACGCCGCATGGGAATCTGATTACGAAAAAGTTCAGGCTATGATGAAAAAGGCTGCCGATTATACCGGCAAGCTTGATAGCTCCGCCGAACTGCTCTACGAATGTCTCGAAACACGCAGCCAACTGGTGGCGACCTGCTTCAATCTTTATCAGTACGCGCACCTCAATCGTGATCTTGATAATCGGGTCTCGAAATTCCAGGCGATGAATGACCGCGCCGCGATGTTGTCTTCGGAAGCCCAAGCCGCTTTTGCTTTTGTCGAACCGGAGCTGCTAACGATGGAAGATGCCAAGCTGCGAGCGTTGGCCGGGCGATTTCCCAAGACCGATACTTATGATTTCTATATCGAAGAGTTGATCCGGTCGCGGAAGCATATTCGTTCGGGCGAAGTCGAAGAGCTTCTGGCGCAGTCGGCGATGGTGGCCCGTGCGCCTGGGACAATTTTTGGGATGCTTAATGACGCCGATATCAAGTACCCGTCGATCAAAGACGAAGACGGCGAGGAAGTCCCGCTCACCAAACAGCGTTACGCCAAGTTTATGGAATCGTCCGACCGCCGGGTTCGCCGGGAGGCCCATGGGGCCTTTTACGGAGTTTATAAGGATCATCTCAACACGACCGGCTCGTCGCTGGCCTCGTCGGTCAACGCCGACATTTTCTACGCACGCGCTCGCGGTTACAAAAGCTGCCTGCATCATGCGCTTGATGCGTTCAACATTCCACTCGAAGTTTACCACTCTCTGCTTGATACAACCGAAGCCAACCTCACCGGTCTGCACAAGTGGATTACGCTGCGCAAGAAACTGCTGAAGCTTGATGAGATTTACACCTATGATATGTTTCATCCACTGGTACCCGATTTGAATATCGAAATCCCGTGGGAGGAGGCTGTTGAAAAAACATTTGAGGCGGTCAAGCCGCTCGGTGAAAAATACTGCTCCGATTTGAAAGTAGCTTTCGAGAATCGGTGGGTCGATGTCTGGGAAACTGAAGGCAAGAGCAGTGGGGCGTTTAGCTGGGGGAATTACTCGGCGCATCCGTTTGTAATGATGAACTACAACGGCACAATCGACAACATGTTCACGCTAGCGCACGAGATGGGCCACGCCCTGCACAGTCATTTGTCCAACACTCATCAGCCGTACCCAAAACACCAGTACTCTACATTTGTCGCCGAGGTCGCTTCGACTCTGAACGAAGGTTTAGTGATGCAACTGCTTCTAAAGACGGCGACCGACCCAAAACAGAAACTCTTCTTACTCAACCGTCATATCGACAACACGCTCGGCACGTTCATGCATCAGGTGATGTATGCGCGGTTTGAACTGGCTATCCATGAACTGGTCGAGAAGGGTGAAGCGCTATCGCCCGATCTGCTGACCGACCTTTTCGAGGAGTTGATCAAGAGGTACTACGGTCCTTCGCTGGCTACCGACGATTGGTCAAAACTGAAATGGTCTCGCATCCCGCATTTTTATACGGCATTCTATGTTTACCAGTACGCCACTTCGTATGCGGCATCGCAGGCGATTCTGGATAAATTCATATCCGGGGAAGATGGGATTGTCGAAAAATATCTTGAACTGATCAGTTCGGGTGGCAGCGACCACCCGATCAACCAACTCAAAAAGTGCGGGATTGACATGACCACACCGACTCCGTTTGAAGCTACAATCCGGCTTTTTGCCGAACAGGTCGACGAGGTGGAGCGACTGGCGATGGGATAAATCTATTGGACCTGAATACTCTTTGATGGCCATTCTGGTCCTCTGCGAAGCCCTGGTAACATACTGTTAGACAAGAATATAATTGTGTCGTTCTTGTGCTGCTCCGGTAGTTTGCCAAACTTAGACTGACTATTATCATAATTTGAGTGGCAGAAGTCAGCCATTTGCTGCATAAAAGCAATAAATCCGTTGTGAAATCACAAGAGTATCGTTAGTACTATATAAGATATTGTTATATTTTTCTTGCTTTTGCCGATAATCTATATATATTGGAGGCGAGGAATCAGAACGGAAGGGCCTGTGGGATGGTAAACGGAGGAACGCTTGACCAAGTGATTGGTCGGCGACTTAGACAAGCACGAGAGCGTCTCGGGTTGACGCTCCAAAGCGTAGCAGAGAAAATGAATATTGGCTCCTATCAAACTCTGTCAAGTGTAGAGCGAGGAACCCGCTCGTTGAGGGCCTCTGAGTTGACTCAACTCTGCAGAATTTATCACCGAAACGTGGACTTCTTCTTGTCGGAAGATGAGCCGGTCGAAGTTCCCGCTGTATTTGCATGGCGGAGCAAAAGCGACGAAGCGGATCCTTCTGTACTTGAGGCGGAAGTTCTTCATCTTCTCAACAACTATCACATGCTTGAGCAGCTCTCTGATGAGCCCGAGTGTGATGATTTGAAGGTCTGGGATTCAGATGACGAACCCCTTACAATTGAATCCGTTCAGAAAAAGGCGGGGGAGATTCTTGAAGCTCTTGATCTGTCGCATTGCCCAGGAAATGACTTGGTCAGCGCCCTTGAAAAGAAAATGAATGTCAAAATCATCAACTACGATTTAGGTGGCCACGGTTCTGCGATGTGCACTTATGGTGGGTTCGGATATGCCATAGCTGTTGAAAGAACACACGCTCCGTGGCGTAGGAGTTTCAGCATCGCGCACGAGCTATTCCATCTATTATCACGGGACATTTTCCCATTAGCCAAAGTGCACAAATCCGGATCGGGGACTAAGCCAATTGAGGAAGTCTTGGCGGATGCGTTCGCAGCATCACTGCTACTGTCAGAAGACGCATTATTGAACTCGGTTGAAAAGCATGTCAAAGAAGGTAAGATCGCGTTTCGGGATCTTGAGTATGTCGCCTTTGACTTGGGCGTAAGTACTGCAGCGTTGCTTTGGAGACTTGTCAACCTCAAGAGAATTGCGAAGGATGACGTGCAGTCTTATCTAACGTCTCCGCAGCACCAACATGCGAGTAAGAACATAAGGCGGGGAGCAAATACATACGCACCCAAGTTCTCGAATAGATTTGTGCTATTAGGCCTCAAAGCGTTGGATGAAGGTAAGATTTCAAAGGGGAAATTCTGCGAGATATTCGGTATCAGCAGACATGAATTCTCTGATTTCATTGCCGAGAGGGGGGATTTTGAAGGAACGGTAGATGACTCAGAAATCGAACTTAATTATACTTGATGCAGATGTAATAATTAGTTTGAACGAACTGGGGCTGTGGCACAAGTTTCTCAATCGGTATGGCGTAATTATCACCAAGACCGTGTTTGACGAGGCCCAGTTCTGGAAGGATAGAGATGAGCAAACCACATATATTGACCTCCCAGGACAAGAGAAAGAGGGCAGAATCACAGTCATAGATCCCAGCGTCGCCGACCTCGTCAAGTTCCGATCCGAAGTAGTCAAATGGGATAGTCTTCTAATGGATGAACTGGGCGCTGGCGAACTACATACACTGGCAGCCGCGTTTTGTAATGATCAACTTACCGAGGTCTGTCTGATTGATCACGCCCCCATAAGATGCGCTGGCCTGATAGGACTCCGCGAGAGAATTGTTTCTGTGGAAACAGCGCTCGTGAAATCTGGACTGAAAGTCTCTTTGCCTCGTAAGCTATCGGAGGCTAAGTTCAGAAAGCTTGCTGATGCAGCGGCAACAGAACGTGTGCAAAAGATGCTGCTGTAATAAGGCTCTGCCAGTTAAGGGCCAGCCAATAATAACGATGATACTACCGCTCAGTACCGACGGCACCATCGTCCGACGCTAAGAAACCTCTCGCCCGCCCCGATAATTATCCCGTAAGCGTATGTGCCACAACCACATCTGATGATGGCACGGTTCTACCTTTACAATATTAGCAAAACATCTTAACTTACCAAGTTGTGGAAGGAAATATGACGATGAAATTTGATACGCTGAAAGACAACTTCACAATTCCCGGAGCCGAAGAACAGGTTCTAAAATTCTGGGACGAGAACAAAGTGTTTGAACGGTCCCACGAAATGGCCAAGGACCGCCCGCATTTTGTTTTCTACGAAGGTCCCCCAACCGCCAACGGCCGCCCCGGTATTCATCACATCCTCTCCCGAACAATAAAGGATATGGTCTGTCGCTACAAGGCGATGCGTGGGTTCAGGGTTGACCGCAAAGCTGGCTGGGACACGCACGGTTTGCCGGTTGAGATTGAGGTGGAGAAGCAACTTAAGCTCGACTCCAAAGCGAAGATCGTCGAATACGGTATCGCTGCTTTCAATGAGCAGTGTAAGAAATCAGTGTTTAAGTATCTCGATGAATGGAACGATATCACGCGTCGGACCGGATATTGGCTTGATCTCGACGATGCCTATGTCACCCTCACCAACAACTATATCGAAACTGTCTGGTGGATTCTTAAGAATTTCTTCGATCGCGGCCTGATTTATCAGGGATACAAAACTTGTCCGTTCTGTCCGCGTTGTGAGACCGGTCTCTCAACGCGGACAGAACGGACAAGTTTTGTATCCCTGATAAATCAGGCCGCGAT
>DAOWIM010000260.1 GCA_030640905.1 bacterium | reverse complement strand
GGACATTCTGCCTGTCCGTACTGTCTTTCTTCACCACCTACAAAGGTCTCACTATTCTTCTTGATCCACCCCTGGCCGTCATAGGTTCGCTTGGCCTCCAGATAGCTCTGCTCGGTTTGGCCTGGAACCTGATGAAAGTCCGCCAGAGCCGAGCCATCTATATGGGGGTTTTTATGGTGGCGGCCGCTTTTTCGATCTTCTTCTCTTACGCCAATTTTGATTCATCCCTGAAATCATACACCCGTACGGCGCTGGCTCGCAGTTCGTACGTCGACACTGCCCGCCCGATTCTCACCTCCTACGCCATGGCCGCCAAAGAAGCATTGGTCAAAGGGAACTACCAGACCGACCGGCTCTCCAAGCTGGCCGAACTGGAAGAGAAAAAAGGCTGGGCGACTATTGTCGATGAAGGCAGCAACGATCCATATGTGCAGTCAGTACTCGAAGGCGCCCGTCGCACGGTAGAGTCGTGGAAAAGAAATGAAGGAACCGATTATCGCCAGGGCGGCGGTCGGGGGATTATCCTCAACTACATTGAGAGTCACATCGCGTTGTCCGTACAGAACGTGCGGCAGGTGGAAGCATACAGCGTGCTGCTTGATTCGTTATTGCTCGCTTTTGGAACCGATGATGCAGTCGACAATCAATACGCGCTTGTCAATCAGGCGTGGGTGGCATTCCCCACCAGCCAGATAGCTGCGTTGATCTCAGCCCAGCCCGATGTCGCGCCCCCACCAAACCCAAGCAACTTTGTGGAGCTTCCCAAAAGCCGCCAGCAAGCCTTTCAGCTTGTGATCGAGGACCTGATCACTATGGACTACCTGGCATTCTTCTCGCTCCTGCTGGCGTTCGCCATTGACTTCATTGTTATCGTCATGGCCTTTGCCGGTAGTCTGCGGATGGACGATTCCAGCACACTCTTTGATAGAGTTCGGCAGGAAGCATCCCGCCAGATCAAGCGTATGCCTCTGGATGATTCAAAAGCGATCACAAGGACACTGCGCAAGAACCTCAATCGTTTCGAGACTGCCGGTCGGTACAATCTTGATGTTGACCGCTTTTTCGGTGAGCACCGCCAGTCAAGAAAAGATGCTCGGATTACGCTGCAACGCGGACCTGAACTGGTCGAAGATGATTCGGTAACAAAAGTCGAGGACGAACGTCCGAGCGAACATTCGTTGACAGAACTGTAGCAGACAACTGTGATTGGTAGCTACTTGTTGCGCGGTGATCTCGGCAGTTTCAGATCATAGAGTTCAACAAAACCACTTACCGAATCATCGGGACTGTAATCGAGCGTTTCGCCAAAGAGACTGCGCTTTAGCACCTCCCCCGAAGCTCCGGTGACGAGGAATTCGGCTGGGTGCACAAAGACAATCGGCACTTTCCCCTCTTTTGAACGCTCGGCTACCATCTGATCGTTCTCCTTACCGAATCCACCACCGGCCGGGCAGAAGATTATCACTGCGCCGTTCGCCACCAACTCTTTGATCGCCTCTGGTTCACGGTGATCCGAACAGATCATCATGCCGACTTTTCCGAACTCAGTGTCGAATGTCGGAAAAGAATCACCGGCTGAGTACAGGTCGGTTTCGGTGGGCCACAGAAATTTCTTGCGGTAGGTCCCGATATGAGAACCATCCGGTCCGATCAAGGCCGCCGAGTTGTAGATACGGTCGGCGTCACGCTCGGTAACCGCGGCGACAATATAGATATCAAGTTCGTCAGCCAGAAACCGCAGCCGCACGAAACCATCTCCATCCGGAATCGGCTCGGCCAACAGATGGAACTGCTCCGGTGTCATCGCCGCATCTCTAACGCTGTAACCATCGAGAAAACTCTCGGCCGTACAAACAACATCGGCCCCCTTCTCGGCCGCTTCTCTGATAAGCGGTTCGATTCGTGCGAAGTTCTCCACCCGATCTCCCGGCACCCACTTCAGGACAATCCCAGCCACACGGACGGTGCGAAGATCGTCACTCGTCCCCGACTTGCTGCACGCCATCAGTATGCCACAGATCACCAGAGCACCGACAGCTATCATCGCAAGACACTGTTTCACTGCACTTATATTCATCATTTTCATCCCTGGCAACTCCATATCAATTAGCATCGCCAACATATCATACGACAGCGACACACACAACAATCTTCAACTCGCAACATCGACATTGACAGACCGGG
>DAOWIM010000329.1 GCA_030640905.1 bacterium | reverse complement strand
CTCCTGAAACCAATATATCATGGCTTCTTCATGTGTCCACTAAACAGGGGGAACTTCATTGCGCTTCGTAAGATTGTCGCCAAACCGACCAAAGTGGTCAAAGTTTAACAGGCTATGCCTGATTTAGATAGGACGTTGCGAAGCCGAACACCTAAGCCAACTGCACACTCTGAATGTCACCCTTCGTCTTCGCTCAGGACAGGCCCACGCTCGAGATGACGGTAGCAATCCACTGGCTTATGCGTGGCAAGCCACCCGTTTAAGAGCGGGTGGGTGGCTCTTTCATAGGTGTTTGGGGTGAGCTGTCACCAAATTCTCAGGGCCGCCCTCGCCCATCAAGCGCCGGGTCTCGCGCGCTCCGCGCCCTAGGACCCTGCGCAACTGTGAATCCACCTGTTAGTTGGGGTACCCGTGTAGAGTTAGAGATACCGCATAAGGAATTCTGCGGTTTCCAACCCTGACACCAAGGTAACCTGTTCTTCTCCAGCCCTGTTCTTGCAGTTATCACTAAACCCATCGGCGGTCGAAATCAGAATTCTAACACTCTGGGGATTATTTGCTGATATCTTGACAAGTTGTTCTACTCCATCAAGGTCATCCGCATCTTTACCGCTTTTCTGTTTTACCTGAATAAATACAGTTAAGGCTAGCTCTGAAATCTCTGAAACTAGTGGCAAGTTGCGATCGAAAACTAAGTCGGCATCACCACCTTTGTTATCGTAATAGTGCTTCCTAACGAATTGATAACCAGCTGCCTCAAATGCCTTCTTAACAAGTTCTTCAAGGTCAGCATAGGTAAGATGACGAATTTGATTCAAAGACTCTTGAATCAGAGGTTCTTTGATATCAGAGTATATAGCGATGATCGCTTTCTTTATTGGTACAGGATCTAATCTGACAAGTTTCTCGATAGCTTTAACAAACCTTGAGTCCCAAACATTGTTCACGGCACACTGATACCCTCTAAGTTTCTTCACGATAAGCCTTGACTCTATCGAGGAAAAATATGGGGTTTCTTTCATACAATCTGAATCCACTGGAATAACGTGACCATAATCCTTCGGTCCTCTGTCTGCGTCAAACCAGTACTTTCCTTTGACTGATGCAATGGTAAACTTATCCCACGATGGCATCTTGGGGATCACCACTATATCGCCTGCCCTGAGATCTGTCATAGGGCTCAGTATCCTGAAACGTTTAAGAGCCTCACCTGGCCCGGGCTCCCGAGCCCAGATTTCCTTCGCGCTTTTGGAATACCTGGCTTCCCACTCAGAGAGTGGAACCGGTTCCCCGTGATCTTCAAGTTGCATACCGGTAATACCCCAGCCCTGGCGAAGTCGACCACCCTTCAATTCACTCTGGAGCCACTGCTTCTCTGAGTCATTCGTTCGAATTACCATCATTCTCTTATCACACATAAATTTCCTCCTATTGGGTAGGTAACTTCGACTATGTTGGTTTCCAGCCGATCATTTCTTTCAAATCCATCTCGATTGGATTGACGTTGGTTGGGTCACAGTAACCTCCCTTGATTTCTAATATAATAGCGTATTGAAACCTGCTTGTCAATTGAACCGTCCTCGTGTATCATTCAACCATCAGGTTTATCGCTTATGGGAATACTAAAAGAAAAATTCTCCAACTTTGCCGAGTACTTCGGTGTCCGATCATCCAGCTACTACCACGCCGAGACACCGGCCAATTACGACCCGTCCGATTTTCTGGCATACTATATAGATGAATCCGGTCGGGCCGATTATCCCGGTCCATACGATGATGACAATATCCCTATGTATCTCTCAGGCGGCCAACCGTACTACTTTCCAATCCTCACCTGCCTGTGTGCGCTGGCTCACCTGGAACGGTATCGACGCGACGATGACCCGGACGACCGTCAGTTTTTTCTGAATGCAAACAAGCGACTGGTGGATGATCAGAACGAGGACGGCGCCTGGCTGATCGACCTACCGATGAAGAAGTACAATCTCAAGTCGGGGTGGTCATCGGCCATGATGCAGGGTCTCGGTATTTCGTGCCTCACCCGTGCCCATCGGCTAACCGGCAACATGGAATATCTGGAACAAGCGCGGCTGGCGGTCGAACCGTTTCGCAAGCAACTTCATGAGGGCGGGGTGACATCGACTGAGGATGGGCTGGTCTTTTTTGAAGAGTACACGTCGAGTCCGTCCCATCACGTTCTCAACGGGTTCATCTTCGCAATGTGGGGTTTGTACGATCTGGTACGTCTGATCGATGATGAAGAAGCGCACCGTCTGTTTGATCTCGGGATGGAAACATTGATCGCATGGTTGCCGCGCTACGATACCGGCTACTGGTCACTCTATCATATCGGCGACGGGATAAAGAACCCGGCCACCGTTCATTATCATCGTTTACATATCGAGCAACTGACGGTCATGCACGCCATAACCAGCAGCACGCCGCTTTTAGGCGACAAGTTGCTCTTAGAATATCGTGACCGGTGGGTCAAGTATTTACATGGACGGTTCAACGCGATGCGCACCCTTCCGCACAAACTACTCTGGACGGCACGCCGCTCTTAAACGACAAGTCGCTCTTAGAATATCGTTACCAATTAGGATGAATGTTAACTTGTGGGCGGCCCGCCGCGGCGGGTCCACATCTGCCGGCAGGCAAGAATCGTAGGTCGAAACCCCTGCGGTTTCGACAATAAATCTGTATACTAGACGTCGAAACCACGTCCCGAGCTACGCCCGCGACTCAGGCAACCACAGGTTGGTTGGTTTCGACCTACTACTTCTTCAAGTTGATTCCTGAGACACATAGTTTCTGGTCAAGCATTACCAGCAGGCTGAGACCGGTGATTCCAACAACAGCTCCGGTTACCAATCGATGCATATCAACAAACTGGGTGAGCAGATAGTCGCCGCCTGTCATAACAGCTACGGTTGACACAGCGATCAACGCCGCTCGGGCAAGGAGTTTTCGGTCGTCGGTTGAGTAAACCAGTTTTTTTGCAATGATCAGGTAGCCTTCCAATGCGAAGAACGCCAGCACGAACAAAGCTACTGTTCCTCCGGCCAATGCCAACGCCCAATTACTGTTGATCAAGAGCAGGCCGATAGCGACTTTCAATCCCATAGAAGTGGCCCGGACTATTATGAAAAAGCGCCATGATTTAAGAGCGTAGAAAACTCTCACCTGTAGCAGGAAGATTGAATTAAAAAAGAGCCCGATCAGCAAGTAGCTTAAGAATTCGACCGTCATCAGACGTGACTCAATCACAAACCGCCCGCGTTCAAAAAGCAGCCAGATAATTTCGTTGCGGAACAGGTAGAGAAAAACGGCTGCCGGAATTATCAGGAGCACGCACAACGCCCCGGCTCTATGATAGAGAGTGGCAAGGCCGCGCCTGTCGTTTTCCACCGCCTGCTCAGAGAATGTCGGGAACATGGCTGTAGCCAGCGAATAGATGACAATGCGAAGCGGGATGAAATAGACAATGTTGGCATAGTATGTTGCTGAAACATAACCAGGCTCCAGGAAAATGCCGCCCATATAGCGGTCGAACGAATCAAGGGTCAGGCCGATGCTCTCGATGATTACGATCACACCCAGAAATCTAAGAAAGCTGCCGGTGGGGAAACTTGACACCGCTTTTGCAACTGCGGCCCGCTTGTGGATGAGATAGGCCGGCACCCCGACGATCAACATCTGCACAAACATCCCGACCACCCACGCCAGTATGAACGAAAGCGATCCTAACGACGGGAACGATGTCAGCAGAATGATGATGATGGCGATATTGAACCCGACTGCCGCTACTGTGGGAAAAACAAAATGATGTTTCACATGACAGAAGCTGCGGAACAACGATTCGTAGGAACGCAACGGTATCAACAAACAGAAGAGTCGCCCGAACCGCACTACCGCGTTGACGCCTTCCTCGTCCATCCCCTGAGCCAGGAGATCACCAAGCAAGGGCATCGCCAGATAGACGGCGATCGTGACTCCGAATATCAGCAACGTCGAAATGTTAAAAAGAGTGGAGCGAAAGATGTTGCGGGTGCCGGTTGCGCTGGTTTGTTGGAGGTGTGGAATCGAAGCCGACGGAATAGCCGCAAAAAGGATGCTGGCTACCATCAGAGGAACCGCCAACGCCACCAGGAGAATATCGTATTCGGCGCTGGTTCCAAAGTAGTTGGCGATCACCGCCTCACGGATCAGGCCGAACAGTTGCGACGTAATTGTCACCGCACCGATAATAATCGATGCCTGCTTGATCCCCTGTTTCCAAAACGAACTAGTCATTTGCCGATACCTGTCTCGCTATATTTTCAGCAATCCTTTGATTGTATCGTGTAACGCCGCTCGATAGTGAAAACCGCCGACATTGGATTCTCGCATCATCGCCGAGAACGTTTCAAAATCATCAAGAGTTGCCAGGCGGACTTCGCGAATCTCGTGCTTGTCCGTGAAGTTGAAATCACCAGACACATAACGTGCCTGAAAGACATGACTATACCACTTGTTTTCTACCGTTTCGTTATCGCGCGTGCAAACAAAAGTAGCGTCAGTTCGGAGCAGGTACTTATCAACCGCAATTTCGCACCCCGTCTCCTCCATAGCTTCTCTCTTGATGCCATCTTCAAATGGTTCATCCGGCTGAAGGCCACCCGAAGGCGCTCGATAGAGTCCCGGTGGATAGAAATGCTTGGCGATAACAACGATCTGACCTTTGTGGATAACATAGAACGTCGCATCATGGGATCGACCGTGCTTCTGGGAACCTTTGATGCGATCAAATTCTTCGCCGGTAACGGCAAACCTGAAACTTTCTCTCTGCGGTTTCCCAAACCGGTCGATCATCCCGGTTACCATTTCCTCAGTGACATACATCAGAGCAGCGACGCAATTTCTTTCTGGAGTGGCAGAGTTGTAACTTCGCAGCCACCTTCGACAATCAGAACATCGATTTCGGTTCGCAGTCCGCAGTCGGGGAAGTAGATGCCGGGCTCAATCGAGAAAAGATGCCCCGGTTTCAGTTCGCGCCGGTCTTCGGTTTCAAGATTATCGATGTTCGGTCCGGTGCCGTGCACGCTGGTGGTGATGGAGTGCCCGGTCCGATGTACAAAATTCTCGCCATAACCAGCTTCGGCGATAACGTTGCGGCAGGCATCGTCCACTTCGGAACCATATACGGGTCGACTACCGATGTTCTCATTAATGAACTTCACCGCACCATCACGCGCCCTGGCAATCACATCAAAAAGCTCGACGGAGCGTTCCGGGATTTCATCTCGTGTGCCGGTAAAGGCCATCCAGGAAATGTCGGCAAAAGTACCGGCCGGTTCTTTCAGCTTGGCCCAGAGATCAATCAGCACCAGTTGGCCTTTTGTGATCGTCGCAGATTTCTCCGCGGTCGGCTCATAGTGTGGATTGCCGGCGTTGGCATCGACCGCGCAGATCGGAGAAAAGTCAGTCTCCATGTTCTGTTTATCAAATTGATCGAGAATGAAGCTGACAACATCAAATTCGTTAATACTCCGACCATTGCCAACGGCTGCAGCGATTTGATCGAAAGCGGCTGTCTTGATATCAAGCATGTGTTTGGCCGCCCGGCGGTGCAGGGCTATCTGGTCATCAGTCAAACGTGCCTGGAAGTGAGCAACGATATCGGCAGAGGAAACAATCTCCACGCCGAGCGCCCTGATCAGCTCAATGGTACCGGCATCCACCAGCCCGATATACGGCAATCGTCCTTGCTGCGAGTATTCCATAGCGATCTTCTTGCTGCCCCCGATCATAGAAGCCAACTCGGTCTCCAAGACTCGATAGCTGGAGTAGGCCGTAATCTTGCCGGGGAGGTTGTCAAACTTGTCCCGCTCCACCTTGTGTACAAGTCCGGTCGGTTCTCCCGACGCCGGGATATAATAGAACATCCGGCGCGTCAGGTGAGCCGTTAGTCCGAGAGTTTCCATCGCTATCTCATTGCGACCGTGAAAATCGGCCATAAGCCAGCCATCAAGGCCGACATCTTTCAAGTACTTCTGGATTTCACCAATATTTGTTTTCATCTTTGAACTCCTGAGGTTGCGGTCAAAATAGTCGATTCCAACCCCATTGTCACACAGTATCTGTGGTTCACAGACTCACAGATTCTCTAATCTTGACTGATCGCCCCGCTTCGGCTAACTTGATTACCGAGATGAAGGCCGACCAACCAACGCCAGCGAGAATTGTCATCACCGGAGCGCCTGCCTCGGGCAAGAGTGAATTCCTCCAGAAGCTCAAGCGCCATCCCTCTTTTGAAGACTTCATATTTTTTGATGAGCTGGCCCGGCTGCTGCTGAGGGAAAATCCCGACTTTCGCGAGGATATGGGCGCATTCCACCGGGAGATTTATCGTCGCCAGATCAAACGGGAAACAGAGGCCGCCGACCGACCGTTTATTACCGACCGGGGAACGGTTGATGCTTTCGCCTTTCATCCTGAAACTACTGCGACGGTTGGTACGTCTATAGAGATAGAATACAAGAGGTATAACGGCGTGGTCCTGCTCGGTTCTTCCGCTTCGCTGGGTGAGGCTCACTATCGGATTGATGATATCCGCCGGGAGACAATCGAGGATGCGCTGGCTATTGAGAGGGCCACCAAATCGGTCTGGAGTGCCCACCCGCAATACCGACTGATCCCGGCCCGGATTGATCTGGAGGAGAAGTATCAGGAGTTCCTAGCGGTTATTGGATCGTTGGCTGGCAGAGATATCTTTAGAGATTGACAAATGTAGATGGCTTTTCGTCCATAATAGAAATAAAAATCGTAGAGAGGACCATAGTATGAGAAAAAGCGCAGGGTTTATTGTCATACTGATTCTGGTATTTCTTGGCGGAATGGTTCAAGCCAAGAGTGATTTCCTGAAACAGTTCGAGTCAGACTATTCCATTATCGGAAAAGACGTGCTCAAGACAGACACCGAAGTCGGCAGTGTCTCCAATTTTGTGTACGAGAAAGATGTTGCCACTTTCACTTTCGAGTCCGGCACTTTCTATTTGTTGAGTTATGTCAATGATCGACCTACTATTGCTGTTTTCATCGGGCAGGGTCGAGTGCATATTGGCATACCGTCCGTTCTGGAACAAAGAGCCTTCATGGCCGTAGCTCCCGACAGCGTGGTAGATGAAACCTTCGAGACTTGTTATATCCGTATAGCTGATGATTTTGATCTGAAGTTGCGAGAGGTAACGACCTTCAAGAAGGAATCGCTGGCCTGGAAGTCATATAACAGAATGAAACAGGCCCAAGGTGAATATTATTTCCGGCCGCTAATCCACCACCACTACGACAACTACTTCCAGTTGCTACGCTCAGTTTACGAGCGCGCGGCCGATGGCTATTTCTGGGTTGATTTCAATCGCTTCGTTTTTAATTTCGATCCCAACCGTCCCGAGCAAGTGATTGTTGCCTATGAATACGAGGGTGGCGATGAGGTCATAACCGAGGCGGCCATATTCCAACGCCAGGAAAACGCAGTCT
>DAOWIM010000084.1 GCA_030640905.1 bacterium | reverse complement strand
GAATCTCAGAGAGCTTTATCTAGCCGCCCGCCAACCGGCTGGCATTGTACCTGATCGCCCCAATCTGGAACTTGAGCTGAATCGGCAGATAGTTTACCTGACGGCTGTGGCCGGTTTTGAGTCTGGAAATGTCGATCTGGCCGTCTCGTACCTGGGGCAGGCAAACCAGCGCAAAGATGATCTCTCCGGTGAAGATCGGAGAATCACGAAGCTCAAGAAGAAAAAGGAGACATCCTCGGCGCTGGAACGGTCGCGCAAAGAGAAGAGAGAAAAACATCTCGATGTCTTGCGACGCAAACGAGCCGCAGAATCCGACCGGATACTTACGCTGAAACAGGCGGCCCGCGAGATCGAAACAATTATTGCTCGACTTGAACAGGAACGCCGAAGAGAGCTTGAAGCTGCCGGAGATTATGCCGACCGGCCTTCGATCTTTGCAACTTTCAAAGGGCAGCTACGATCTCCTTATCGTGGCAAGGTGGTGGTGCCGTATGGTCGGCGTGTGGATCAGATAACAAATCTGAAATCGTTTTCGCCGGGCATTACAATCGAGGGTCGGCCCGGGCGACCGGTTGTTGCGGTGGCAACCGGCGAAATTGCCTACGTGGGGAGTTTGCGTGGCTACGGGAATTTCGTTATCATTAATCACGACGACCAGTACTACACGACCTACGGTGGCCTCGGTACGCCGGTCGTTGTTGAGGGACAATTTGTAGCCACCGGTGACCAACTGGCGCCATCCGGTGAAACGGGCCAGGTGAAGTTTGAGATTCGCAAAGGCCGTCAATCGGAAGACCCGGTCAAATGGATTAGAATTGATTCTTTCTGAGATAAGTCAGTTTCAGCCAAAAGCATTTTCTTCGCTGGCGCGTTCTATGCACGCGGACAGGATTGCCGGAACATATCTTTTTCACGATCCGGGTGGTCGTGGTGATTGGTATCTTGCTATCGCTCTTGCCGCGTTGCTCAACTGCGAGCAGCCTGAACAAACCGACCAGCCCGATTTTCCGATCATGCCCTGTGGATCATGCCGGGTTTGCCATCAGATCGTATCTTTGAATTTTGAGGGGTTCCACTTTGCGTTGCCAATATCCAAGCATAAGAATCTCGACGAGGCCGCAGAGCTGACCACCGAAATACTGGCCCGAAAAAAAGCTGAGCCGTTTGGTATGCTCTCGGCGGCATCTTATACTTCGATACCAATTGCCACCGCCCGGGAAATCAAAAAACGCCTTTCGCGCAAAGCTTCCCCCGGAATCAGACGGATTGTCATTTTCTATGAGATGGAGCGGATGCAGCAGTCATCGGCTGATGCTCTCTTAAAGATAATCGAAGAGCCACCCGCCGATACGGTAATGGTGCTGACTACCCGTAATCCGGAAGCGCTCCTGCCGACAATTCGGTCGCGCGCTCGTCTGGTAAGGCTTGATCGTGTTCCGGAGGCCGCCGCCGTGCGCTACCTCAAAAGCGAGTATCAACTGGCCGATAAAAAGGCACAACTGCTGGCCAGGACTTCGGAGGGTTCGCTGGGTCGTGCTATTGAAATGGCTGGTGTTGATGATGACTCGTCGCAACGAGCGGTTGGTTTTCTGTTGTTCCGATCTTTGTTTCAGGATCAGTCGCCCGATACTCTCAGCCACATGGCCGAACTGCTTAGTCCACGTGACCTCGGTCAGGCCGAAGAACTACTGGAACTGTGGCAATCGTTGCTGCGCGATTGTACATATTATGCGGCTACCGGCGACGAGGAGGCGTTGATCAATATCGATTTTGTCTCTGAACTGCCACGGCTGGCTTCGGCGCTGAAGGGCGGGGAGCAGATTGCTGATATCGTCTCGCAAATCAAGATTGCTCTTGCTGATATCAAGGGCAAAGTGCATATTCAGGGCGCTTTGATGGCGCTGGCCCTGAAAATCAAAGCCGAATTGAACGTGACGCACGGCTCGGCCTAATATCGCCTGAGCTGGCGTCAAATGGAGCATCTATGGCTGAATTGTACCTTGTGGAATTCAAAGGCTCCCGCCGGGAGTTCTTCTTTAATAGTTACTACCACGCTCTGAAGGCATCCGACTGGGTGATCACCGAGGCGGAAAGAGGCGAGGATATCGGACGACTCTCTAAAGGGCTGGACCCCGAATCGCCGCTTCCTGAGGGCGAGCGCCCCCGCTCAATCCTGCGGCACGCCTCCGATGAAGACGTCAACAAGATGCTGGGCCTTCGCCAGCAGGAAAAGACCAACATGGTTGAGGCCGCTCAGATGATCGGTCGGCATGGGCTGGCTATGAAGGTGGTCGATGTTGAATGTCAGTTTGATGGCAACAAGATGACGATTTTTTTTACTGCTGATCATCGAGTTGATTTCCGCGAACTTGTCAAAGACCTCGCGTCGCGTTATCGAACACGAATTGAACTGCGACAGATTGGTGTTCGTGACGAAGCCAAACGGATCGGCGGCATGGGGATTTGTGGACGAGAACAATGTTGCAACGCATTCATTCGGGAATTCAAACCGATCTCTACTCAGCACGCGCGGGAACAAAATCTGCCGCTGAACCCGGCGAAAATCTCTGGCAACTGTGGTCGGCTTCTTTGCTGTCTGCGGTTTGAGACCGAGCTATATGCCGGCGTCCGAAAACTTTTCCCGGCGGCGGGGTCGGTGGTTAAGACCAGTGAGGGAGAGGGTGTGATTCAGCGCATTGATGTCTTTAGACGGGAGGCTCTTGTTCGGACCCGCGACTCTGTCATCCGGGTAGGCGCTGATGATATCGAAGGCGTGACCAAGTCGGGTGGCCGTATTGCTCCGGTTGGGAAAACTATTATGGATGAGTATCAGGATGATGCGGAAGGCCAGGGCGACGGTTCGCTGAAGGATCTGGATGATAAAGAAAACAGCAGCAAGAAAAAGTAGTCGAGGGTCAAATTGCCAAAACCATTTTACGTCACCACACCGATCTATTATGTAAATGATAAGCCGCATATTGGTCACGCCTATACGACCATTGCCGCCGATGTCCTCACCCGGTTTCATCGATTGGCCGGGCGCGAAGCGCATTTTCTCACCGGCACCGACGAGCACGGTTCAAAAGTTGCCGAGGCTGCCGCCACGGCGGGTCTTTCGGAGATAGAATTCTGCGACCGAACGATTGAGTTTTTCAAGACAGCGTGGAAGAATCTCTCTATTGAAAATGACTATTTCATTCGGACAACCTCCGACCGGCACAAACAGGCGGTCCGTAAAATTCTTGACGCCATGCGCGAAGCAAAGACCGATGACGGTCAGGACGTTGTTTATACCGGCTACTACGAGGGTCTCTATTGCACCGGGTGTGAAAAATTCATGACCGAGAAGGAGTTGGTCGATGGTGTCTGTCCCGACCACGCTCGTGCGCCGGAGGTAGTGAAAGAGAAAAACTATTTTTTCCGACTAACGGCGTTTCTCGATAAAATCAAAGCGAAGATTGAATCAAACGAGTTGATGATTCTCCCGGAGGAACGTCGCCGCGAAGTTCTCGGTCTGATAAAACAAGACCTGCCCGATTTCTCTCTCTCGCGCGAACGAGTGACCTGGGGTATTCCGTTGTCGTTCGATGAGACTCAGTCGGCCTATGTGTGGGTCGATGCGCTGACCAACTACATCTCGGCAATCGGT
>DAOWIM010000132.1 GCA_030640905.1 bacterium | reverse complement strand
TCGGTTTTGGTCTCTCCCATGAACCCGGCCTTCTGGCAGCGCAGAAACGGGTAGATGCCGCCAAACACGGCCTGCGATCGCGGAAGGCTGAGTATTTGCCAAAGCTCGTCGGGTTCGGTTCATTAAGTTGGTCCGATGCCACGCGCGGTGACACTCTCATCTTTGACTTCTCTTCAAGAGATCGGACGTTTGGCTTGCAGGTGTCGTGGAATATCTTTGACGGCTTCGCACGGGAACGTTCGATAGCGATGGGCAAAGTCAATCAGAACAATGCCAGGGCGTCGATGGCTGATATTCGTAATCTGTTGGTAAGCAGTATCAAGACAGCCTACATGGAGATCGACCAGTACAAAGAGGCCAAGACGGTAGCCTCTGAAAACGTCGAAGCTGCCGAAGAAGACTTGAAAATTACCCAGGAAAAATACAACCTCGGGGCAGCAACCATTCTGGATTTGCTGGATGCCCAGGTTTCACTGAAGCAAGCGCAGGTATCGCTCATTCGGGCCGGTTTTGATATGAATCTGGCTGTTGCCAAGTTGGAAAACGCAATGGGCAAAATGTGAGCGCGCCCGTCTCAAGGATAAGGATCTGATGTTATGAGCAGGAAAAAGCTGTTGTTGATAATCGGCGGAGCAGTGGTGGTGGCGGCAATCATCATAGCCAATATCACTATGAATACCTCCAAGGCCATCGAAGTTCAGGCGACATTGGTCAAGGCCCGGACGGTTGTGGAAAAGGTCTCCGCGTCGGGTCGCATCCAACCTCAAACTAAAGTCGATATCACTTCGGAGATCAACGGCGAGATAATTGATCTGTTGGTCAAAGAAGGTGACCACGTTGAGGTAGGCACGCTGCTGGCCGTGCTCGACACGGTGCAGGTTCGCACCGACGTTGATCAGGCCAGGTATGCGGTCACTGAGATCGGCGCTCGACTCGATGGCGCCCGTACGGCACTGGATCAAGCCGAAGAGGAATTCAAGCGTCAGGAGCGGCTCTTCAATAGCGACCTGACATCCGAGACGATCTATAAGAATGCCAAGTACGCCCACCTCAACGCGAAGGCCGCTTTTAAGGCCACCCAGGCTCAGGCGCGACAGTTTGAGTCACGGTACGCAAAGCAACTGGACTATCTCAGCAAAGCCAAGATTGTAGCGCCTATGGCCGGTGTTATCACTTTTCTCGACTGTGAGATCGGTGAAATCGCTCCAGCACAGTCGGTCTTCAGCCAGGGAAGAACTTTGATGACGATAGCCGACTTGAGCGTTTACGAAGTTGAGGTCGAAGTTGACGAAACATCAATTGCCAAGGTGGAACTGGGGCAGGGTGTGGAGATTGAAGTCGACGCGATCCTCGATACGGTGTTCCAGGGCGAGGTCGTAGAGATCGGCAATACGGCGATTCTATCCGGTCTCGGGACGCAGGATCAGTCTACGAACTTCAGGGTCAGGATTATATTTGATGAGCCTCATAGGGACATCCGTCCCGGTATGTCAGCCGATGTTGACATCACCACCGCCGAGAGAGAGCATGTTCTCTCGATTCCGTATTCGGCGGTTGTTATGCGGTCGTTTGATCCCGACTCGCTTGAACGGGCCGCTCGTTCAGTTGCTGACGAATCTGAGGACTCAGAGGAACCTGATCCTTCCGAACTTCATGCTGCCGAAGCTGACGGCAATGGAGCCGATGAGACGGATGAGGATATTGAGCGAAAAGAATACAAAGGTGTCTTTGTTATTCGGGATGGTAAGGTCCAGTTTGCTGAGATCACCACCGGTATTGCCGACCAGAAAAACATCGAGGTGACCTCAGGTCTCGATGAGTCCGATTCCATCGTTGCCGGACCGTATAGTGTCCTGAGAACGATTCGCGCCGAGGATGAAGTCAAGGCAATAAAGAAGGACAAGGGTGACCGACGGAGAGGAAGGGATAACTAATCATGGCACTGATAAAAACTGAGAATATCTGGAAAATATATGAAATGGGTCAGGAAGTGGTCAACGCTCTGCAGGGTGTCAGCGTCGAGATTGAGCGCGGAGAGTATGTGGCCATCATGGGACCGTCCGGTTCGGGCAAGTCGACCCTGATGAATCTGATCGGTTGTCTGGATACACCCAGTCGCGGAGAATATACACTTGACAATAAGGCGGTAAGCAAACTCAGTGATGACGAACTGGCGGGGATTCGTAATCGGGAGATCGGATTTGTCTTTCAGACGTTCAATCTATTGCCCCGAGCTTCGGCGCTGCATAATGTGGAACTGCCTCTTATCTACAACGGTACTCCGACCAAGGAACGACATGAGAAGGCTCTGTTGGCGCTTGAGAAAGTTGATCTTCTTGACCGCAAAGACCACAAGCCGACCGAGCTATCTGGAGGTCAGCGGCAACGCGTAGCAATAGCCCGCGCGTTGGTGAACAACCCTTCGATTCTTCTGGCCGATGAGCCAACCGGTAACCTTGACAGCAAGACTTCGCAGGAGATCATGCGTCTTGTAGATGATCTGCATAGCCAGGGTAATACCGTCATTACGGTTACGCACGAAAGGGACATTGCCAATCACGCCCACCGCGTACTTTCGATTCTCGATGGTCAGATTGCCACCGATGAAAGGGTACCGGAGAGTCGTCGCAACGGCATCCACTGATTATGGTTACTCCATCGCTGGCAGCAATTGCGCTCAAGGCAGTGTTGGCTCACAAACTGCGCTCGGGCCTGACACTTCTTGGAATAATTATCGGTGTTACTTCAGTGATGACGATCATTTCGGCGTTGGAGGGAATGACTCAGTCAATAGAACGCGACCTCAGTCGACTCGGTCCATCGACATTCATCATCCAGAAGATGGCCATCGTTACCTCCGAAGAGATGTTTTTTGAAAAAATCAAGCGCAAGCCGATTGGGCTGAGTGCCGTCGAGGCGATCATAGAAGGAGCAGATCTGGTCGAAAAAGTATCACCTCGGGCGATGAATAGAGCCAGCGTGAAGTACAAAGATCAATCTCTCCGAAGAGTATTTATTGCCGGAACGACCGCCAACTATATAGACATAATTGACTTTGAGGTTGCCCAGGGCAGATTTCATTCACCCGAGGATGACCGATACCGTCGCCCGGTTTGTTTTGTAGGTGATAAAATTCGAGAGGAGTTTTTTGCCGGGGTCGATCCGTTGGGCAAAACCCTGAAGGTCGGTTCGGCCAAGTACACTGTGATCGGCGTGGCCAACAAGATGGGTTCGAGCTTTGGTCAGAACCGCGATGCTTTTGTGATTATTCCGTTGTCGGTTTATAGTCGGCAATTCGGAGCGCCACGGCGAGGGCTTACCTTGATGGTCAAGGCTTATTCGATTGATGTCCTTGAGGACGCAATGGACCAGACGCGCATGGTTCTGCGGGCGCATCGGCGTGTTCCTTTCGACAAGGATGACGATTTCGATATAATCACAGCCGATTCCATCCTCGAAATGCTCAATACGTTTACAAGAATCCTTCGCTTCGGTCTCGTAGGAATCTCTTCAATATCGGTAGTTGTGGGCGGCATTGTGGTGATGAACATCATGATGGTGTCGGTTACTGAGCGCACCAGGGAGATTGGCATTCGCAGATCGGTTGGCGCCCGAAAGCAACATTTGCTCCTACAGTTCCTTTTTGAATCACTCATCCTCACATTGTCAGGGGGAATCATCGGCATTGTAGCTGGTTTCCTCATAGCACAGGTGCTGGTTGGGATGATGGACATGGAGATGGAACCCTCGATGCTTGCGATTATAGCCGGACTGAGTATCTCAACCGGGATCGGGTTGATATTCGGAATTTATCCGGCCATGCGTGCGGCGAAGCTCGATCCAATTAAGGCACTAAGTT
>DAOWIM010000082.1 GCA_030640905.1 bacterium | reverse complement strand
CTGTCAAGGTAGGCCAGTGCGTCAAAGTGGAGGGGATGGCCAAACTCGATGGACTGTTCTGGGTCACAGAGGTCAAGCATGTCTTTGACGACAGCGGCAAATACCACAACAAGTTTGTCTCATCGCCTCTTGATGTTGCTTTCCCTGCGAAGAAAACTGCGCGACCTTCGGTGACCAAACTGCAGACCGGCACGGTTGTCGACCTTGATGATCCCGAGGCGATCGCACGGATCAAGGTCAATCTTCCTGCGTTGGGGATCGATAGTTCGTGGATACGGTATGTATCGCCGCACGCGGGATCTGAACGTGGAATTGTGACGATGCCGGAAGTGGGCGACGAGGTTCTGGTGGGGTTTGTTGCCGGTAACCCTGACTTGCCAATTGCGTTGGGGTCACTCTACAATGGTGGTCCGGATAAACCGCCGGTTGTTCCCGATAATAAGAATGAGACCAAGGTGTTTCTGACCAAGGGTGGTAACGAGATACGGATTACCGATACCAGCGGCAGTGAAGAGATTAAGATAATCAACGCTACGGGAGAGAATACAATTGTTCTGGAGAAGGGCGGACCATCGATCAGCATTGAAAGCAAGGGCGACATCAGCATCACAGCCACGGGTGATATCAGCCTGAAAGGCGCTAATATCAAACTTGAGGCTGACCAGGGTATAGAGCTCAAGTCGATGGCAAACACGAAAGTTGAAGCGACCGGGCAACTGGCGCTAAAGGGCACCGGTGGTGTTGATGTTGACTCTGCCGCTATCCTTAATATCAAGGGTTCACTGGTAAAGATAAACTAAGGAATAGATGAAACATCTGGCGCTTCCTTTTGTCCTGCGGGACGGACATCTCGACTCGGCTGATCTCCATGAGTCAATTACCTATTCAATTGGTCTGTTGCTTAGTTCGCGACCGGGGATGATGACTTTCAGCCCGACCTACGGTTGCGATATCTGGGACAAGGAGTTCTCCGACTTGTACTCGGCGAACAAAGCCGACATTCGCGCCAGTCTGCGAAATGCGATCGACTTGCACGAAAAGCGTCTGTACAATGTGTCGGTTTCGTTTGTTGGTATTAGCGACAGCGGGTCGCACACTCTCGGGATGGCGGTGAAAGTCAGTGGTCATTACAAGGATGGTGAGAAGGAGAAGAGTTTTTCGGCTGACTACGTAGTGGGTTAGCAGGCGGAACGGACACCGAAATGAGTATTGAGAAATCACGATCGAAAGAACAGATATTTTCAGATATGCATCGCGAGTTACGGCGGTGGAATCCTTCCGTTTCCGAATCGGTTGATCGGCTTGATCCGGTCCTGAAGATATTGATTCAGCTTTACGCTCACCAACTGGAGCGGATTGACAAACGGATTGACCAGACATGGGAAGTTTCGATCAACTCGCTTATCAAGTCACTGGTGCCCGAAAGCAAGAAATGGCCGGTGCCGGCGTTCACTATCATGAAGTGTGCGATCTCCGATCCGGTCGTTGAGATAGACGAACACACACGCTTTTTCTACAAGGAGAAACGCGAGGGTGGCAAGACGTTCTTCTTCTCTTCGCAGAAGCAGGAGAAGTTGATCGCGGCGGAAGTGCGGCACTTGTTTGTCCGCTTTGAAGACACGCTGGTAAATCTTATGCCCTCCGAAGGATCGGTCGGCGGCCACCATATCCCCGATACCGACCTACTGGGGAAAGGTTCGGGACAGGTTTATGCAGCGGTCGAGTACGGCGGGATGCCTTCGGCGCTTAAGGGAGCCAGTTTGTATCTGGCCGGTCCTGATACTGTTCTGCGACAGCTTCAGTGGGGGCACTGGTACCCCGGTTCCAATTTTGGTGGTTTCCACGAGGATTCGGGCTATTGTCCGGGTCTGGCTGGTGATGTGGAAGCGCTGTTTGCCGAATCCGGCGAACGGGTTGACTGGGGTGGGCTGCGAAGTTCCTCTGACCTATTCGACCAACTTGGTGACAACTTTGTGATTCTTCCCGACAAATTCACATCGACATGGGAACTTGGCCCGACCGACCCCGGCCTGTGTGATCTGCTGGTGCATCACGATATCGATCTGGATGCATCGGGTGACCGGTTCTACTGGATTCGGATAGATCTGCCTCCCGGTGGCAACAAGCTCAAATTGAAAGATGGCTTCAACCTCCATTTCAACTGTTTTGTGGCAACCAATAAGAACGAACTATCGACCTACAAGTACACGGGCGGGAATAAGCTTGTTGAAGTAGAGGTGCCGGAGGAGTTGGACAATATCCTGGGGATCACTTCGGTCGTCGATTCGCGCGGGGATGAATATCTGCCGCGTCATAAGATTCAGGCTAATCCTTCGCAGCGTTCCTACGCTCTTGAGGAGAGGAACAACCATCTGGTGCTGTGGTTTGATTTTTCGACCCAGCTTGAAGCTCCTCCCGACTACGTGACAGTGAACTACGCTATCACCGCCGGGGTAGCCGCCAACGGTATTTCGGCAGGTCAGGTCAGCGAGCTTTATGAGAAGCATCCGGGAGTGTCTGAGGCTGAAAATATCGTTCCCGTTCTCGGTGCCATACCGGCAAAGACCGAGGCCCAGATCATGACCGAGGTATCGGCACGTCTGCGCAACCGTGACCGAGTGCTGAGTTTTGAAGAGATTGCTTCCTGGACAAAAGCGTTTGATCCCAGAATCAACAAGGTCGAGTGCGACAACAGCGTCCAGCGGATTGATCGTGGTGTCAGGCGGTGTATCAGGGTCCGGGTGCAGGTAGGGGCTGAGGATTTTTATTCCGATGACGAAGCTACTCTGTTGCAGCGGCGGCTCA
Organism: bacterium; assembly: GCA_030640905.1. Lineage (GTDB taxonomy): Bacteria > Zixibacteria > MSB-5A5 > GN15 > FEB-12 > DAOUUR01. Next base: position 23,970 of record DAOWIM010000082.1, on the reverse strand, counting down.
ATGAGTTTCTCCGGTCACGATCTGCTGTTAATTCGACTTTTGTTGTGGAGATTATCAGGCGATGAATCCCGGTAGCCAGGGCATGCCCGATTTTTGTAATCGTCGTTATCCGTTTCACTACGGTGCGGCGTTGAATACGTTGACTAAGCTTGGTGTTGATATCAACAAAGTTGATCTGATTGCTGTCGGGGAGTTTGAGAACTATAAAGGCGAGATACTCGGTCAGGACCCGGAGCCCGGTACGCCGCTGGGGGAGCATGTCAAGATTACTCTTCGGGTTGGATTCCCCAGCGCTGTCGATTGTATGCCATACCAGTTTTTTTACGGTGTACAGAGGATCGCCGATTCGACCGGTAGTTGGGAAGATCAGGCGCGAGCGGTAATGGCTCCCTTTGATGCGGCTGTGGTTCGGCATGAAGCGACGGCGGAATTTGAGAGCCTCAAGAGTAGTTTCGGGTTTATTGACTATGCGCATCTCAAGAGATTTCTGAAGCTCTTCAATTTTTCATCCGATGAAAACGCAGCCGACCTTGACGAAATGTTAGTCTGGTCTGCTGTGTTCCCCGGTTTTCATCTATGGGCCGGAAATGCTGAGCTGGTCTGTCGCGTTCTGAAGACGCTGTTTGGGTTTGGATTTGACATTGTCGAAAACGTACGGCTTGAAAATGAGATTCCTGAAGACTGTAGGTACAAGCTTGGTTCCGAGAAAGACCCGCTCGGTAAAGGGACTATTCTCGGTCGTAGATTTTCTGATCTTGACTCAGGGTACGAAGTGATTATAAGCGGCGTGCGGCCCAAAGAAGCGGCTGACCTGCTGCCGGGAGGCAGAACGCGCCGCAAGATAGAGCGGGCCCTTGAAATTGCGATGCCGAATCATCTTGATTACACGATTCGCGTAAAGACAACTCGCCAGAGTGTGAAAATTGGAAACGCTTCTGGCGAATGTTACCTTGGATATTCTTCGCACGTTTGAGTGCGATAGTGAAAGGAGTTGTTCTTGACTTTGGGACACGACAGTCATAGATTCTTGGCGAGTTCCTTCTGTTAGAGGCAAAGTGATGAGTGACTTAAACTTATACTCGGTTAACTGGCAAGACGGAATGCTGATTACGCAGCAGCATCTCCGGGATCAGGAGCGCTATGTTGAAGAACTGGTTCGATGGCACAGTTTGCAGGTTGCTGACAACTATGGGTTGGTGCGGAAATCATTTTCCGGTAAACCGGCTCTGAGTCTCAATCTATCGGTCAGAGGGGGGCGGTTGGCGGTCGAAGTTGTTCGTTGCCAGGCGCTGATGCCTGATGGACACTATGTTGAGATCAATGAATCATCGTACGGCGGAGCACAGGCAGAAGCTCAGGTTTCCGATGGTGCCGTACCGGTCTATATTTCGATTGATGCGGTCGGGAAAAAGCAGGTGGGTGATCCTGATCCTTCTGAGGAAGTTCCCCGCGTACCGTATATTTGCCACGATTGTGCCGTGCACATCGGCAAGAAACCATCGGTGCCTGAGGGGCAGTATATTCAGATAGCTTCGTTAAAGGTATCGGGTGGCGAAGTGACACCGGCAGCGGAATACTATCCTCCGTGCATGACGCTTTTTTCTGATGAGGGTCTCGACAAAAAAGTCCACGATTATAAGAACCGACTGGATACTCTGATTACGCTGGCATCGCAGGCTTATATGGCAATATCGGCGGACACAACGCTGGCCAGCCAGAAGACCTCGTTGCAGGCGGCCTTTAAGGATACGATTGGGCATTTTGTCCATCATCTGGCATCGTCTTTTGATCAACTGGTGCCCGGAAGAAATGCGTCTCACCCGCTTTCGCTGGTGGTTTATTTCAAGCGGCTGTTTCGGGTTTTCTCCACGCTTCTGAATCTACACGGCGGTCTCAGGGACTATGTGAACGAGAAGTACTTTATGAAGGTGGGCCAGTCGGATATCGAACGATATATGAAGTCTATCGATAGTTTCCTGATGGCTCCCTACAACCATAACGATCTGGGCGGTCATCTCGCTTCGATTGACAGTCTCCTCTCAACGCTTCGGGCGATCCTGGGCTTCTTTGCCGAGGTCAAAAAGGATCAACTGGCCGATCAGGCGATGGCTACCGAGTCGCTGACATACCGAGGGATTACGTTCCAACTGGCTGACTACAGTAGCAGTAAGGTGGAAAAAGTTGGTGATTTGCACTACTTAGTGGTGGAGATTGCCAAGCCTGCGCCGATGTCTGACTTAGTGATCCTGATGGCCAAAGATTTGTTTGAGACGAGAATCTGGTCGAACATGCAGGTTCGGTTGGGTCTCAACGAAGCACGAGGACTTGGCGAGACAGACCCGATATCGATTGATGCGGGAACTTTTGCCAATAAAGTGTCTCTGCATGCGCAGGATATGGTAAAATCGTCCCAGGTCAAACAGGTGACTCTGATTTTCCGCGGTGCGGGCGATGCTGAGAAACTCTCCAGTCTCGGCAAATCGGACCTGATTATTTATAAACTGTAACGGAAGGCTATGGTGTAATTGTTGTGGCGATGAAATCCTACATTGATGACCTCTTCAAATATATAGAGACGTACGAGACGGACTACGCTCAGTTCAAGACAGAAGCGTTTCTTCAGACTTACACCGGGATCATCAATGTTTTCCAGACTCTGCGAAGTGACCGTGACCAGGCAGTTGAGATTGACTACTACTTTCTGGACAAGATCAAGCTCTCGCCGCTGACATCGTCCGATCTTCGACAGGTTACGGTTCAGGTGCTGATCACGCGGTTTGAGTCGGAAGCGGATACTGATGGTCGTTCCAATCAGGCATATTCATACTGTCGGAATCTTCGACCGGCCAAACAGGATGTAGCGTTTTTCGAGGGTCACCTTGTCAAGCAGCTTTTCGAGGAAGGCAGCCTGAAGAACAATTTCGAGTTGAGCTCGTTTTTCCTGGGAGAAGTTGGCGCCTATATGAACAAGTTCGGCACCCGTGTTAATGCTGACCTGTCGCCGGAAGCTTTCGACGCTTTTTCCACCGCCGGCAAGATGCTCCAGTTGCAGCGCCGTCGGCTGGCTCTTGGTAAAGACCTCATTGACGACCGCAATTCGCTGGAATTTCATTTGCAGCGGGTTGATGTTTTTGGACGGCTGGGCGGTGGCAGTAAGCTTGTTGAGTATTTCTTGAGGGATTGGGGATATTTTGCCACGACCACTTTCTGGTCTAAACTCTCCTCATGGTTTGGCGAGCTTGGCACCAAGGTCAGGGGCGCCTTTTCCAATTTTAGTTATTTTAGATTGCTGAGTACACAACGTTCGCTGGCCTACTTTGTCTATACGATTGTGATAATCATCTTCCTCGGTGTGGCGATTGGTGTGCCGAGTTGGTGGAGTGGAAAAACGAACAAAGTATTGACGGAATTTCAGGAAAAAGCCAGCAACCTCCGCAGTGGAGGGGGAAAGTGACCGGCAGCAGGATGCTGTTCTTAATTGAGGATATATGAAACCGCTTAAAGTCATAAAGAAACTTTTCAAGTTCGGCTCGAAAGCAGCCAGCAAGTCGAAAGGCAGCGGTGGTGGTGGCGCTTTTGAATGGCCGGCGGGTATCAAGATAGGCATCTATGGACATCAGAATAGCGGCAAGACGGTTTATTTTACGGTCCTCAACGAAGAGAGCAAGATTTCGAAGAATCTGCAGCTTTCTGTAACAGATAATGCCACTTCTAATTCGTTCCTGATGAACCGCAGGGCTATCTGGGGGCTGGGTTCAACTTCGGAAGTCGGCACCGTGGTGGACCTGAGGGGTGAACGGAAATTCCCCGATCCTTCCGAGAAGGATCAGTGCCTGATATTCAATGCGATCCTTGATGGTTCGACGAAGGTGCCGGTGGTGGCGTATGACTTCCCCGGCAAATCGATAGCGTTGGCTGGCGGCGACGAACTCAAGGACAAGATAATCGATTTCATGACTTCGTGCGATGGCTTGTTGTTTTTCTATGATCCGAAGGTGATGGGATCGGAGCTTGAGAGTCAGGCACACGTTTCATCGTTTGTCAGTTTGATTGAACAGATCGCTCCCGGACACAAACGTTTGCCAATACCGGTTGGTTTGGTGGTTACCAAGGCTGATGTGTTACCGGGTTTTGCCAAGGATGATCAGGTAATGCTGATTAGTCCCGAAGACGAGCATCTGCTCAGCGATGATTTCGATATGTTCCTGAATAGAATGCTGGCCGGGAAAACGGTGTCGGCCGATCAGGCCTGGGCTGGGTCGGTGCGTAACGTTCTGATCAAGCTGGCTGATTTCCTAAAGGTTATCGTTGGCCGGACGCTTAACTTCCAGATATTCTTCGTTTCCAATACCGGTGATGAGCCTGAAAAAGTTGGTACCGATGTAGGTCGTTCGATCTACAAGCCGCCTTCAAAGATCAGGCCGATCGGTGTGAAAGATCCCTTCTACTGGATTCTCACTGCAGTGCGTCGGAATCGAGGTGTTTCACGTATACGAGCTCTTGCCAAGGTTGTCATGATTGTCAGTATCATCTGGGCGGTGCTCTGTTCGATGCCGTTTATCTATCATCTCAACTATCTTCTGCCTCAGGCGGAGTTGGTGGAGCGAGAAATCTTGAAGGCCAACTCCGGTCAGGTGTTTAGCACCGGGGCCGATGAGCGTCGTCGTATTCAGACAGCTTACAGTCGTTACGAAAACTCGTGGTGTGTGAAGTGGTTCTTCAAAGAGTTCCAGGCTCCTTCCGGTAAGGTCCGACAGTTCTATCGGGATTTTGACATCTCTGAATCGGTTAAGGTTCTGGACAAGACGATCACTCGTTTCAATGCGATGGTCAGCGACTCGGCCTATTGGCCAAAACTCAATCCGGCGACTGATTCGCTTGAGATGTTGCCCGACTTGGAGAAGATGCTGGCCGATCTCGGTGAGTTCCACACTGGTGATGAGACCTCTGTGCTCTTTACACGAAGCGGGCGAGTTCTACGCTACTGGGAATTGTTTTCGCAGTTTATTGCCAGTCGCGGTGACAGTACAATTCCTACGGCTGTAGTCGAGCAGGTCAAATTTAATGGTGACAACTACGGCACGGACTTAAGCGATGCCGAGCGCAAGCTTGGAAAATCGCTGGTAGCCAAGTTGCAGGTCAAAACCGAAGCTAAGGCCAAGGTAGAGGCATCCAAGCGGGCGGTGGTGGAGCTTGACGATCTTATAGAAGAAGTTAACGGCAACAACGATCCAAGTTACCGCCTTGATGGCGCCGTCAAGCGGCTCCGGAAAATCAAGTCAGATCTCACCGATAGGGCTGCGATCAAAGCTGTTGATCGGTATATCCGTGACGCCAAGAAGTGGGCCAAAAAGCAGAAGTTCACTTACCGCATTGAAACAGTGCCGGATAATGCTCATCTGCATATTGAAGTAACCGCTCGCGGTGAGAACCCGACCTGGGCTGAGCAGAACCAGATATTTGAGGGTGATGAATATCCATTTGAGTGGAAGCTGAACGATGATATCCACATCTCATTTGACGCCATTGATCGGGCTTGTAACTGGGGCGCCAATCCCAGTGACAAAATCGTCTTGAAGGGAAAATATTGCTTGTTCGAAATGGAGGGGAATTTAACTTTCCAGAATGTAGGCAAGCAGGTTACCATAAGTTTCAAACCGGAGCTGGCCGGACGATTACCAGTTTTGAAGAAGTAAGGAACGCTGACTCGTATTGAGAAATGGAGTAGGGAATGAGCAGATTTATTACTAATCGGCGATACGTACTTGTGCTCTTAGCAGTGATAGTAGCACTTGTCTCTTTTGTTGCTACTGCTCAGGCTGCCAAGGTGCAATTGCCGGAAGGCACGGAAATAAAGGTCAAGTTCCCGACCAGCATCAAGATTTCATCGGGTGTTCTCGGAACCGGTGTACCGCTTCTGTTTTATGTCGATGAGGACGTCATGATTGGTGGCAAGACGATCATCGAAAAGGGAGCCGAGGGAACGGCTACCGTTACCGAATCGGTCAAATCCCGAAAGGCCGGTAAACCGGGAAAGATAGTACTCGAATTCGGCGAGTTGACGCCCAAGGGCGATTTCCACACTGCCGAGAACGGACCGATCAAGCTTACCGGTACGATTACCGCCGAAGGTAAGGGGAAGAAGATTCTTTCGTACCTGTTTATTGCCGGTTTGTTTATCAAGGGCGGACAGGGAGAAATCTCACCGTACAAGGTCTATACGGCTACAATCGCCGAGACGGTTATTCTGCAGGACAATTAGACAACGACAACACGGGTGACGCCAAATGGAAAGGGCCGGATTCTCACGGGAATCCGGCCCTTGTTTTGTCCGATACTTGTGTTCTACTACAACGTTACTGTTACCCCGCGAGCTTGAAGCTGAGGAATCAGAACGGTTGTCGAGTTGTTGTCGAGAGGGTTGTTGCGGAGGTACACGTAGTCGTATTGGCCGAGACCGGTGTTGTTCACCAGGGGCGTTATGTCGGTTATCTGGTTGTTGTCCAGATAGATCGTCCGCAGCCCGGTCATCGTCTCGAGCGCCGAAATGTCGGCCAAACTATTCCAGCGCAGATCAATGTACTCCAGTCGGGTCATTGATGAGATCGTGGTGAGTATTGTCGGCGTCAGGCTGCAATAACTCATCCGCAGCACCTCAAGCCGCGCTAGATCAGCCAGCGGTGTCAGGTCGGTGAGGGTTTGGTTGCTAAGGCCCAGCGACTCCAGGTTAGCCAGTTGCCCGATACCGGTGAGACTGTCGATGAAATGCGCTTCATCGAACATTGATGATATGTAGCGCAAGCGCAACGCGTGCGACAGCATTATTTCGGTACCTGCGGGAAGACCGGTAACCCGCCTGATCTCGTTGTCGAGGTAGTACATAAGGCTAGTATCAGGAATGAAGAGGGCGATGTCGGTGGCCGGGCGGAATTGGATGACGCTGTAGTGTTCATAGAATTGGTCGTAGTTGAGCTGACCGGTCTTGAGCCAGAACTGCGAGTCACCCATTGAGATCGTCGAGAAGATATCAGCGGTGTCGGCCAGATAGCGACTGGTGTAAAACAGATTGGCTATATGGCAGTAGCCATTCTGGTCGAGAAAATCGGTTGTATCATTCCTTATCGGCAAGTTCACAGACAGACCGATAAAATCGGCTACCTCTCCGTAAAAGATGTTCAACGTATCGGTATCGGTCAGGCTTGAACCGCGCGTAGCCGAATCAATCGTCATGTGATCGTAGTTGTTGGACAGATAGACGGCGGCCTGGGTCAGGTCGGTCATGTTGAATGTTTCCAGCTTGAGCCGGAACTGGGCGCCGGCGGCGATCACATTGTGAGTCGGTGTGACTTTTACCAGCGGTACGCGGGGCACCATCTCAATGGGAACAGCGGTGATTCCGTCTGACCCGACATTGACAATGGCAGTCCCCGAATAGATCAGAAGAGACAGCGAATCAACAGCCGGGGCGCCACGGGTATCGTATGCCTCCAGCAAAAAATACCGGTTTGCTCCAGCCGGAATATTCACTTCGAAGATAACCGACCGCCCGTCCCACACTTTTTCGGTGATAATCGGGTCAAAATCCTCGGCCTTGACAGTCAGTCTGAGGCGATTGATTGCCTGCACCAGGTCGGGTATCATCAGCTTGGCGTTGATAGCCACATTGTGATCGCCGGAACCTTCGTTTATGAGTTTCTCGGAACAACTGAGGGCGGTCAGAATGATGGCCACCGCCAGCAATGCCGCTCCCATGAATGCGGAAAACGTATTTGCTTTTGTCGTCATCTTCAAACCTCCTACAACGTTGCCGAAAGGCTAAGGCCAATTTGATAGCCGCTTAAGTCAATGTCGCCGCCATCAGTGCTGCCGGTGAAATATCTGAAACCAAGACCGGCATCGATCTGCGGAGTGATCTCGCGATTAATCCCGCATCCGGCACCAAGAATCGACCCGGCTCCGAAGTCATCCTCGATTATGGTGGCGATTCGGAAACTGGATTCTCTTGCTGCCAGTTTTTGAAGACTGGCCGAAGGTGTGACTGTCCAGCCCGCCGCTGGTTGCAGTGTTGCAAATCCGTTGACAACCAACTCGTTACCGTACGATTTTAAGCAACTGAGTACAGATTCGTCGGAGTCATATGTTTCGTTGCGGTCGCGTATGAGATAGCTGAGGCTGCCGCCGATGGCGCGAGTTTCGGTTTCATGAACGACTCCCAACCCAACGGCCAACTGCGAACCTTGTTTGAGCGTTTTCTTGTCTTCGAGTTTGTCTGCTGTAAACATCGTGTAGGCGAGATTGGCCGACCATTTGATGGGGCCGCGCTGTAGCTCACCGCCGGCGTTGATGCCGATCATGTCGCCGGGATCGTAGTTTCCGGCTTCCTCGTAAGGTTCATACTTGCCGTTGAACTGGAAACTGATCCCGCCGCCGACCTGCATGCCACCGATGTCGCGGGCAATACCGACCAGAGCGCTGAGGCCGAGTCCTTCGCCGTACTTTCTGGAAGGTACGTCAAGAAAGTCCTGCGCCAGAAGTTCGATAACGGCCCATTCATCGGAATAGCCAAGTTTCTTCTTGCCGGTCGGAAGATTCATGCCGCCGCTGATGACGATCTGATCGTCGCTGAGAGACTGACTAATTTGCAGACGGGTGTCGCTCAGTCCGGAAACGCTGATATCATAGTCGCCAAACTCAAGCGAGCTTGATGAATTGGCAACATAGAATTGGAGTTCGAGATTGTCTTTGAGTGGAACGAAACCAGTCAACGGCATGTGCGATTGATTGATTGTCAATTCCAGATCATCGTGCGTGACCGTCCAGTGGGTGTAGACAAACTGTGGGCTGCCCCAGGTCTTCTGGCCAAAAACAATCTGACCGGAGACCGATGACGCCAACAGCAGAAGCCCCAGCAGGAGGACGCACCAGAATTTTCTATTAGTCGGCATAGTTAAAGTCCACCCTGATTAGAACTGAACCGGAACCGGTCAGTCGAGGTTGCAATCTGGCCGGGTTGCGACCCCATTTGGCGGGGATCACGCCGGTGTTGAGCACGACGTTGGATAATGTTTCATCGAGACCACCAACCACCGCTTCGAGTTGTTGGCTGGAAAGAGCCAGCGCTTCGACGGTCTGGACCGATTGGCCGTATCCGGCAGCCATGTCACCGGCGGCTGCTTTTTGAAGAGCGCGATCTGCTGCGCCGAAGTTGGCGTCGAAACTCAGAGCGTTGTTGAACTCCTGTTCGGCTGGCTGGGTCATACCGCGACGCTGGTAGTCGAGGCCGCGACAGTAGGAAAGAAACGCCAGATATGATTCGGTTGGCACTTCTCTTATGGCATCGCGTTCCTCGGCGGTCAGCTTAACGCCGAGTTCGGTAATCAATGAGAAGACGAGTTTCTTCTCGACTTCGAACAATTTCCGAATATCACCTTCGGCAGGTTCGGCAAACCGTGTGGTGCTGTCGAAAGTATTGATCAGAGCGCCATCAAGTCGGAAATTATCACCGCCAATACCGACAATCGAACCGGTAACAATTTTGCGTGCTCCCAGAAGGCGTCCGACCCGTGGTGCTGTAGTCGGATCGACGAACCCTTGCTGGCCGAGTTTTAACTCTTCCATGATGATGTCGATCTTCAGTCTTTCGACAACGTTGAGCGATTTGACTTTGGCCAGATCAGCCGATGCAAATTCGGCCAATCCAATCGCTATTGGGGCAAACTCGGGGTCGAGATTGGAGCCATCAAAATTGACAACGGCCACGCTGTTTTCCGGAACCGATTCGGCGTCTATCGTTGACTCATTTTCCAGAGCAGCGGCAACTTCTTTTGCGATCTTGTGGTGTATCAATCGATCAAGATGAGCCCGGATTGTGTTTTTCGTTTTTCCGGATGGGTTCAACTGGAGCGCGTTGGCATAGGCGTCGATTGCGCCCTGGTAGTCCTCGCCGTTCTCCGCGATCAAGCCAAGGAACAAATAGGCTCGAGCTCCGGGGGCGATGGCCTGAGCCTGTTGCAGTGACTCTGTGGCCTTCTGCATGTCACCACTCTTGTAGTAGGCAATCCCCAGTTCGCGCCAGGCATCTGCGCTCTGTGGATTAGCCGAGATTTCTTTGTAGAAATTCTCAATCGCTTCTTCGTACCGTTCCTGACCGGCCAGTTTCTTGCCCTGACCATAGAAACTCTGCGAACAGGCGACCAGCAAGAGCAGTGGTAAGATTAGAATCCTATTTGTCATACCAGACCTTTCTCGCTGTCGGGCTATCCTACCAGCGGGCGGTAAACATCCATTTTGCGCTTGGCTTCAACAAAGCTTGAGTCCATTTCATATGCTTTCTTGAAGCTGGCATAAGCATTCTTGTAATCGTAACGATCCATGTATTCCAGTCCGAGCGAATAGTAGGAGGTGGCGTCCAGTGATGTCGTTCCGCCCTGATCAATCGCCTTCATGATGTCATCGCTGAGTTCCAGATCGAGCAATTCGGCGATTTCCTTAACCAGTTCTTTCTCCATCTTGGAGAATTCCGGTTTGCCTTCTTTGTCAACCGAGGCCATGATCTCCGAGGTTTCGACATTGACCACACGAACAACCATGCGGGCGTTCTTGCTGTCAAGCTGGGTGATGCTGCCGAAGACCATCAGTTGGGCGCCGACAATCTTGCCGACTTTGACCGCTGTTGCCTTGTCAACCTTACCGGCTTGGACCATTGCGATCTCTTTTAAGATAAAGTCGATCTTGTCACGCTCGACTACGCGCAGGTCGCTGAGCTTGGAAAAATCATGTTCAAAGAAATCGGCCAGGCCTTTACCGAGTGCGCCCAGCTTTTCCTGATATTCGCCGACCGAGTAGTTGTCGAACTCAAGGATGGCGATTGTTTTGATTCCATCGGGGCCGTCTTCGTCGCAGGTCAGTTGATTCTTGCCTTTGAGGATATTGTACCATTTGTCTCTCAGTTCCTGTGGCCACATCTCCTGCGGCAGGCGGCTGACACAAGGGCCGACAGTTGATATCTGCTCAAGGTAGTTGACCGCCTTTTTCAGGAAGCCCTCACCCTTGGCGTAGGTGACAATACTGAGGGTTTCGAAAATGGCGATACTGTCACGGGAGGTGAGATCGTCGCGACCGAGTAGACCCTCGGCGATCTGGATGCTCTTTTCGAATTCCAGCTCGCTGTAGTAATTGAGGGCTTCCGCCAGCTTGTCGGCTACTGTCCCCTCATTGGCGTGGACACCGGCGCCTGCGGTCAGCACAACGGCGGCGAGGACAAGCGTCATGAGCAGACGAGAACATCTGCAGGTTAGCTTATTCATCTTTATTCCTTTCATTTTGAAGAATCAAAGTACAACGTATCTATCTATTTTACATAAAAACTGGGCCAGCGGCCACTATTTATCAAAATCGAGAATGATACGGTGCGAATCTCCCGCAATCACGCTGACAGTGTCTATTCTTATACGCAAGGCACCGTCGAAGTTCAATATTCCCCTGATGACGTGTCGTCCCGGCGTTACCTGAAAAGCGCTGGGGGTTTTGCGGTCCTGAAGCTCACCATCGATATAAATATCCGCGCCGTTGATTGGCTTGGATCCAACTTTGACTTCACCTAATGTTGGGGCCGGTTTCGGCTCGGCTGGTTTTGTTGCGGCGGGGAAGTTGAATCGGTAGTTCAAAGTTATGTTTGTGTCGGTGGCTACATATACTTCGCGGTTCATTTCTTTTCTGGTCGCTCGATTGTTGCGGACCCGGACCGAGTAGGTGCCAGTATCGACGGTAACCGATGTGCCTGAGCTGTTTTGCGCGATTAGTTCATCGCCGAGATAGATATCACCATCGGGATCAACGGCAATCTCAATTGTTCCCTGCGGTGTGAGCGGAGTCGGCAACTCGACTGTGAAAGTGAAGGGTGGTCCGTAACCGCTGGAATCGCCCTCTGAGTTTACAGTCTGGACACGCCACCAGTAGCTATCGCTTTCGAGTCCCTCGCCAATGGCATGGCTGGCGGTTGTCAGGTCGGTTACGATCTCCGAGATGAAAAAGTCGGGGTTGTTGGCATACTCCAGAGTGTACGTCTCATCATCTTTGGTCACACCGGTCCAGCTGAGGGTTGGTGATGGTACCTCAAGCGTGGAGCCATCGGTCGGCTGGGTCAATTGCGGGACGAGCGGGACGTTTTCGCTACCGGAAATCAGGATGAAACCGATCACCGCTGCGGCAACAACACCGGCAGCACCGGCGACAATTTTGATTGGGAATTTTTTCTGAGGCGTTTGAGATATCGTCCGTGTCGGTGTCTCGCTGGCGGCCATCTTAGGAGAAACAGCATGCAGAGCGGCTATTAACTCGCTTGCAGTTGAGAATCGGTCAACTGGGTCTTTTTTCATACAGCGCATGATAAGGTCGTCCAGCTTCCGATCAATTTGTGGGTTCAGTTCTCGGGCACGGGGCGGGTCGGTGAAAAGTTTGGCGTCGCGAATAGCAAACTCGTTGTCACCCTTGAAAGGGAGTTCACCGGTGAGAGCGCGGTAGAGCGTCACACCGACCGCATAGATGTCAATCGCGGCATAATTGGTGTCTTCGGAGGGAGTGAACTGCTCCGGGGCCATATAGGCGGGAGTACCGCAAGCCGATCCGGCCTGAGTGAGGTTTGGGTCCGATTCTGCCTTGGCGATACCAAAGTCGATGACCTTGACGGTACCATGCTTATCGATCATTATGTTGCTTGGTTTGATATCGCGGTGATATATCCCCTTCTGATGAGCAAATTCGATGACGCCGAGGACATCAAGCACTATCTTCAGAGTCTCACCTGTCTCAACTTTGCCGTCATCTTTGATCCGGTCGTCCAGCGTGATTCCGTCGATGTACTCCATGGCGATGACGATATTGTCACCGTGATGGAAGAAGTGTTTTATCCGGCAGATGTTGGGGTTGCCGTCCAGCAGGGCCAGTTTGTCGGCTTCCTGTTTGAAACGCTCGACCAGGCGGCTGTCGGTGAGGACCTTGAGAATTACCTGCAAATTGGGGACATCTTCGTGGACAGCCAGATAAACTTTGGCCATGCCTCCTGCGCCGATAGGCTTGAGGATCTTGTAACCGCCGATAACCTGTTGATCCATCAAGGAAAGAACAATAATATGGGCGCAGGGCGCAATATAAATTTGTTTTTGACAGGGATCTGCCTGCCGAATAGTCCAAACTAATCGGGTGCTCAGGAGTAAAAGGAAATAGCTGGACAAATGGTGGTTCGGCTGACGTGAGCATTTCGGAGACTGATTTGACGGTATCGAGCATTAGAGTACTAACGGCTGAAGTGACGCCCGGCGCGGAATTGGCGCGGGAGTCTGTTCGGGTTTTGCTGCTGGCCCCACGGGTAATCCCCGATCCAGCTGAAGCTGATCAATTTCAACAGTTTTCGGCCAATTTGCCATCGGCTGCTCAATCTACGTGTGATGCTGTTACCAGTTTGAGGCACCAACCCCGCCCGATTGGTTTTTTGTCAGCTTTTGGTGAGAAAATGGCCAGAATTAGGACTTTGCTGACAGCAATTCCCCGGCACGATATTGTGCATGTCTTTCATTTTTCGGGCCGTTTGTTTCTGCTGCACGCTGCCCCGGCGATTATTCTCGCAAAGTTTTTTGGCAAAAAGGTTATCCTGAGCTATTCCGATAGTATGGCCGAGCTGGACCTTGAGCGTTCACACGAGATTTACCGACCGATCCTCCGTCTCTGTGATAGGGTTGTGGTTTCCAGTTATTACCTCAGAACGGTTTTGTCTGGATATCGGTTCGACTCTGAGGTTATGCCTGGAGGTATTGCCGGGAGGATAGCCGAGCCGAAGCCGGTTTTGCAGTTGCAGCCTCGTATCGTGATGGTTCGTCCCCTGGAGCGACAGGCGGGATATGTGGCGGCGATACGGGCTTTTAAACTGGTTAAGCAGAAATTTCCGCGGGCGGAGATGGTTATTGCGGGCGATGGTACCCGTCGGGAATACTTGCAGAATCTGGTGAGCCGTGAGAAGATTCTTGGGATCACTTTTGAAACGGCAGCTTGTTCATCGGAGATTGACCGTCTGATCATGCGAGCCGATCTGTTTTTGAGCGCCTCGGTGCACGACTCTATCCCTGCGGCGATATGGCGGGCGCTATCGGCCGGTTTGCCGATTGTTGCTACCGATACCGGTGGTGTCGGGGAAATTATCAAGGATCGACAGAACGGTTTGCTGGCGCGGGTGAACGATTTTTCGGGAATAGCTGATCGGATTATCGAACTGATCGAAACTCCCGAACTGGTATCGTCTCTCTCTGAGGCGGCGCTGGCAACGGCTGAGAGGCACGCAGCTTCCGGCGTTTGCAATGATTGGCAAACACTGTACCGCGAACTTCGCTAACTGTACCCACGTCATTTTTCATTTCGTTATGTGTGTTTTCAGAGGTGTCACAACTTCGGTTGCACCTGATTTTTTATATTGAGGTCGAGCTCTTGCAACGGTATCATCAAATCGGTAAGAAATGGCGAAAGAGCTGGCCGGTTGGCGGTGTGTTGGTTGCTGTTCCGGCGTAAATAGGATAAGCTGAATCGATCAATATGACTGACTCCAAATTTGATATTGCGGTGGTGATGCCGGTTCTCAACGAGGAGAAATATATCGGCCGCACTCTCGATCAGATATATATGCAGGATTTCCCGATGTCTCGGGTCGAAGTAGTGGTGGCCGATGGTGGTTCCACTGATCATACCAGAGAGATAGCGGAGTCATACAAAGACCGTTTTGGATCTCTGAAGGTGCTGGACAATCCGGCACGGTTGTCCTCGTCCGGGCGCAACATTGCCGTGCGAAACTCAACGGCGCGGTACGTTCTGGTGATTGATGGTCACTCTCATATCCCCGGCAAGAATCTGCTGCGGGCTACGATTGATCTGTTTGAATCAACGGGCGCGAAATGTCTGTGCCGGGCGCAACCGATGATGCCACCCGATATTTCTGAATTTCAGAGTGCGGTGGCGCTGTGCCGAGCTTCGGCTATCGGCCATAACCCGTCGTCTGACATCTATTCGGATTTTGAGGGCGAAGTTGATCCGACATCGTCAGGCGCGATATACGACCGTTCTGTTTTTGATCAGGTTGGTTATTTCGATGAGAAGTTTGATGTCTGCGAGGATGTTGATTTCAATTACCGTGTCAGGCAGGCTGGTCTGAAGGCTGTGTTGTCTCCGCAGTTGCGTGTCTATTATTATCCTCGTGCGACGCTGGGCGGGTTATGGAAGCAAATGGTACGGTACGGAACGGGTCGTTTTCGGTTTGCCCGAAAGCATAATCTGGCATCGCCGATTCAATGGTTGGCGGGAATAGCTCTGGCGGTATTTGCCGTTCTGCTGGTGCTCTCTTTTCTCTCGGCGGCGGTGTTTGGTTTTTTTAAGAATCTGGTTGCTCTGTACTTGCTGCTCGTCTTGCTCTTTTCGCTCTTCCTGGGATTGGCCAAAGGACAGATGGGGTGTATCCTGTTTGGGCCGTTGGTATACCCGACCATTCATTTTGGGCTGGGTTTCGGTTTTGTCAGGGAGTTTATTAATCACTATCTAAAGAAATAGTCGGCTGTGCGATCTGCTGTCGTCTTACCGATGTTAACCTGTCGTTGCTAAGGGGGGAAGATGTTACCGAAATCGTTTAGTCACAGTTCGCTGGGCACATATCGCAATTGCCCGCGTCAGTTTAAATTCCAGTATATTGAGAAGCCGGTTGTGCGTCGGAAAGTGAGCCCTCAGGCGTTTCTGGGTACGGCTGTTCACAAAGCTCTGAGACACCTGTACAAGATGGGTGCCGATGGTGTGGTCTGGCCGGAGAATGATGTCGTTGAATTCTACCAGAAAGAATGGGACAAGGTTGATCCGGAGTCACTGGTCCTGCCATCGGAGCACTACACGGTAGACGACTTTATCCGCATCGGGCGTGAGGTGTTGGTCCGCCATTATCACAAGTACAAACCGTTCAAGCATGGAGTTATCCTCGGCTCGGAGTTGTCGCTTAAGTTTACTCTGCCAGAAACGCCGTTTGTTATTAGTGCCAAGATTGATCGTCTTTCCAAGAAGGACGATGGGTCGCTTGAGATTTGTGATTACAAGACCGGCCAGCACATGCTGCAAACGCACGACTTGGATTTTCGTTTTCAAATGGGTTTGTATCAGTTGGCGGTACAGGATGCCTATCCGCAGTTTCACGACATCGATTTAGTACAGATCTACTTGCGGCAGGATGAAGAAGTTGCCTGTCGGATGTCGCCTGATGAACTTGATGAGTTGACCGAGCAGGTTCGTCTGACGCTTGCGGCAATAGTTGCGGCGGAACGCAACGACAATTTCCCGCCGACTGAGAGCGCTCTCTGCGCCTACTGTAACTACGAGGAGCTTTGTCCGGCGCGGCGGCATCGTTTTGCGATGGAGGTGTTGGAAAAAGAGGATAGTGATGGCAGCACGCCGGAGGAAAGAGCGGCTGAGAAGGCTGAGGCGATGATCGGTGTTCACTTGAAAATCAAAGAGTTCGAAGCTGAGAAACGATCGCTCAAGGAGGACCTGGTTGAATTGGCCCGCGAGTTGAATATGTCGAAATTCTTTGCAAAGTCGGGGCGGGTTGATGTCAGGATTAGTCGGGAAGAGAAACTAGTTACCCGGACGGCAGACCAAAAGGCGCATGCTGATCTGAACGCATTGGTTAACGGTTGGGAAGGGATGGACCTGTTTTTCGAACTAAACGGCAACGAGTTTATGAAGAAGGTCTATCTCACCGGACGCCTGACTGATGAGCAAAGGGACCAGTTGGAAGAGTACATCAAGAGAGGGGAGAGGGTTGTTGTAATTCCGCGACCGTCCCGGAAGCGCTTTGATAATGAGTAGGTAGGGTGTTGGACAATTTCTTGGGCACAAAAAAACCCGCCGGTGGCGGGTTTTTTTTGGAGTCCAGATTGTTACTCAACGTATTTGACGACCCAGGCTGGATGGATTTCAAGTTCGCGGCGACGATCTATCGGAATCGTGTCGATCTTGTCTCCCTGGTGCTGGTAGGGATAGGCAATCGCCATCAGTGTGTTGGCTGGTTGCGTCGTGGTCGTGTCGATCATCAGTTTTTCAACAGCCTGATCCCCCAGCGAAGAGACAAAAATTGTGCATAGGCGACCAGTCCCTGCTGCGAGATATTTGTCGATCGGTCCCAGGTTGGCCACCATTCCGAGAGTTACGCACTGAATAGCTGAGTCGGGCCGGAATCCCTTGTAACTGAAATGCTCCACTCGTCCCCCGGTGAATATTGCCGAATCAGCTACTATCTTGGTCATTCCGGCGGTCATTTTCAGGGCAACGGTCAGCCCTTCGACATCCTCGTCGTTGTCGTAGCTGATAGTGATTGACCAGGTTGATGAATCAACTCTGGCTACGTCGGCATACATAGTATCCAGCTTGCCGAATGTGTCTTGTTGAGCCAAGCAGATATTCGGTAACAGGATCAGCAGGGCTAATCCAAATTTAGCGGTTGTTTTCATTGTTCCTCCAATATGTGCCATAAAGATTTCTTCTCGTCTTCATACATCCCAGTGGTTGAAAAGGTCCTAAATTTCAAATTTGCCGATGGGTTGAGTCAGGCTCGTTTTCAATACCTGGACCAGTGAATCGGCAGTCGCTTGATCTCCCAGCCGATCACGGAATATTCTGGCGGCGCTCAACAGGCCTCGCCGACCCGGTTCGGTCTGTGGATATCGGTCAAAGAGTTCCATTAGAACGCGAGCCGATTTTTCTGGCTGTTCCTTTCGTTCGTATAGATCGGCCTTGAAGATGAGAGCCTTTGCTCCCAGTTGCGATCCAGCGCCTCGAATCTCCATTTGTTCGTAGTGCTGTTCGGCATCGTTGAGCCACTTGTCTACCAGAGTGGGGCGGTTCTTCGCGCGATAGTAATCGGCAATGTGCAGAAATGAAGCCAGAGCTTCATCGGAGGTGGCATACTGTTCGATCAAGAAACCGTATTCTACCTCTGCCCTGTTCCAGTTGCCTTCAAATTCAAATGAGCGCGCTATGGTAAGTTGAGCCAGAGGTGTGCGGGCAAAAAAGACGGCGTATTTCTGGCGGACATCAACAACGAGTTCTCTGGCCTCGGTGTATTTTTTCTGTTCCATTTTTACGATTGCCGTTTTGAATAGAATCAGAGCGTAGTCGAGACTGTCCTGTTGCGGTATGGTTTCCAGAATGTGACCATACAGGGCGAGCGCTGTGTCGTATTTTTTGAGACGGGTTGTCAGGATATCTGCAATTTTCACTCTGATGATTTTATTATCCGTCTCGGTCATTTTGTTGAGTGCTTCCAACTCCGCGATAGTCTTTTCCCACTCGCCGTTATTCTCATAGAGACGAGCCAGGTTGCTGCGGCCGGTCATCTCAAGTTTCGTTTCGGGATAATCTTCTACCACCTTTCGGTAGTAACTTTCGGTTTTGGAATATCGCTCGGCCCGCGCCGTTGAGTCAAAGACGTAGCCAGCGAGGCGATAGGTGTGCAGCGGGAGATTGAACAGGTCCAGAAGCACGGCACCGGTGTCATCAATCGGCGGGTAGAAATCATCGGTGATGCGATCAAAAACAGCTGCGGCACTGTCAAGGTTACCGCCAGCCTGAAGAGCCTGTCCGAGGTTCATCCGTGCCACCGCCTGCTCATGGCCGACCAACTTCACTGTTGAGAGCAGACGTCCCAACTGGGAAGTGCAACTGTCGTACTGGCGCGTGTTGAAGTAGAGCTGCGACAGACGAATGAACGATCGAAAAGTCAGATGTGATAACTCGCGGTTCTCTACCGGATACTGTTCGGCATCGATCGATACGGTTGCTTCCGCACAGAAATCGGATAGCTGTCGGTAATCGGCGGCGAGTTGTCGGATTACAGTTGAGTCGATCTCGCCGGCCTGCCGGATGTCGCGCATCTTTCGGTCGAGTTGGTAAAGGTCTTTCTCGGCCTGATAACGGAGGCGGACTGCTTCGTTATCGGAACAGGCCGAAACGAGCATCAGGGCCGCCAGAATTGCACTTAATAGTTTGAGCATCATATATCCATTGATATCGGTGGTTTTATCCAAAAGCTAACGCAAGAGAATATAGAGAGTGTGGCCGGGCGGTCAAATTCAATTTTTACCGTTTTGGCCGATTCCTGAGGCAAAAAAAAGAGGGAACCGGTGGTTCCCTCTTCGGAAAAACTTGGGTTATCGGCCGATATCAGTTCCGGCGTCGCCGGTATGCCGCAACTCCGGCCATGCCAAGGGCAAACAGAAGCGCCGTGGCCGGCTCTGGAATGGCTGTAGCTGTATATGAGCCTTCGAGAACGTCGTTACCGCAGGCCAGACTGGCGTGGAACTCCAGGTTCTTGAAATCACCAATGAGCGAGCGGTGGAGGCGGAATTCCCAGACGTAAGTATCACCGCCATCAGACGCGAGAGCGCCAAAGTCTTCTTCGTAACCTTCTATCATACCCAGATAAACATCGATTTCGCTGCTCATATTGGCCTGACTGTTGTCGCCTTTATCGAAAGCGCCCACGGCGTCCACAATACTGGCATATGGGTAGGAGTCATTGCCGTAGCCACCTAATATCGACGGAATACCGTTCCAGTTGCCGCCCGAGACATCGTACATTCGGGTCGAACCGGAAGCGCCATAGGTCAGTTCCTGAATATCGATGGCCAGACTGTAATCAGCGCCATCAATGCCAATGAAGAGGTCACCCATCCAGAAGTCTTGGTTATATGTGGTAGAGTGCGCGGCCCATCCAAAGGAATTGGCTAAAGCGATATAGATATAATCACCGTTTTCGGCTACCCGCAACCCTTCGAGGTCGAAGCCCTCGCCGCCCTCACCCTGTGTCCCAGGCGAGGGGAGACCTGCTCCGGTCGGATAGTTGATAGGAGCCGTATTGTTATTAAAATCGAACGGGCTGGAGTTATCGGCAAAAACGCCGTCGTAGTAGAAATCAAAACCAAAGGCGCAACTACTCAGTAGTATCAAAGTGGTAGCAATCAGAAAAGTCTTCACTAGTTGTTTGTCCTCAGTTTGCATTACGAACCAGATATATCTTACCCAACACAGTGTTGTATAGCAATCCCGGTGCCGCCAGCTCTCAAAAGGCGAACCGCTCTAATGTCCTGTTGTGCAATAAGATGGGGCGGTGGTGGCGATTTGCGCTTTTCTGAGAGTGAGAAGTGAAATGCACATTTTTGTACACTTATTGAACAGATGGTGTGATCTGGTGCGTAGCGAAAGTCGCCTATGTGCACAATGCGAGAGAGCAAAAAGTGATTAATATTGGGGTTGAATGCGTAGCGGTGCGGAGAGTCAAAAAAGGCAGGTATTGATGAGAAGCAAGCAATTGACTCCCGAAAGTCCGGCGGCAACTGCGCAGCAGCCGACGAATCGGATTGATATGATCAGGGTTGATGAGAAACGGAGCGGGTTCCGGTCGGCTGGGAAGATTGGCTCAATGCTTCGGGTTGCCAACACCGATGTGCTCTCCGGGCGATACCGGGTTCAGCTTTATCGGTTTCTCAGCGATAATATCCCGGTTGTAAGTTCGTGTATCTGGACATGGGGCCGGCTGGCTGCGGCGCCGGGGGAGTACCGGATTGTTGGAGACGAAAAAGGAGTGTCAACTGAGAGGGCGGACGCTCGGCTGAAGAGACTGGCTGATCGTGTCTATGCCACCGGTGCCGGCGATGGTAACCGGCAAGGGGTTGCAGCTTTTCTTCCCGATCTTTTCACCATACTTTTTCGGGATGGCATCTTTGGGGGGTTCCTGACGGTTCATCGGGACGGGTCGGGTGTTGACCGTTTTGTTCCGGTCGACTCGGCCGACTTGCTCTGCGACAACAGCAGCGGCAAGCCGCGACTGTTTCTTGAGTCAGACTCTGCCCGGATAGATTTGAGTCGTACCGATTTCTATTCCATCCCACTGAGCGGGGGGCCTTCGCAGCCGCTTGGTCGGTCAGTGTTGCAGGCCGTTCCGTTTGTTTCCTACATTGAGCAGCAGTTGGTCGATGATATGCGTCGGGCTAACCACAACGCCGGGTTCCACCGGTTGCATGTGAAGGTGACGCCGCCGGAGCGGATGTCCGGCGAGAGTGATCAGGCGTATGTTGACCGTATCAACGGCTATTTCGATTCGACCGTTTCGATGATAAAGTCGTGCGAGGTCGATGACAACCCGGTTACGTGGAACAATGTTGAAATAGAACACGTTGGGCCGAAGACTAGTAGAGGAGGCTCCAATGCGTGGTTTCTGAATCATCGGGCGATGATTGAGGACATCTGCGCCGGGACCAACCTGGCTCCGTTCCTGCTCGGTTACTCCTATGGTGCAACCAACACATGGTCGAGTTTTAAGTTCGATGTCGTCATGCGGCAGGTGAAGTCGATTCAGGCTGAGGTGGCTCGATTTATGGAGTGGATCGGCAATGTCGAGTTGGCGCTGGCCGGGTCCGATTGCAAGTGCCGTTTTGTTTTTGACAATACTTTTGCCTATGAAGCGACCGAAAAGATGACTATCGAAAACAGCCGTGTTGACAATATTCTCAAGCTCTATCAGGCCGGTTTGATAGATGAGGAGGCGGCTCGACAGAAGGCGCAGGGGCTGATATAAAGACGTTCTACGACGCGATTGACTGGCGTCGTGCGATTACCGATTGGGGATATTTTGCATCGGCTGTTCTCAAGATCGACCTTCATCCCGGTCAGGAGGAATGGTTGAGCAATTCGCACCGGCAGGAGAATGTTCTGGTTACCGGCAATCGCTGGGGGAAATCATTTGTTTCGGCGATCAAGATCATTCACCATGCGTTATTCAGGGTGCGTCCCCTCAAGTATGATCGAGTTGGAAAGTATCGAATTGTCACCGCGTCAATTACGCAGGATCAAGCCGAGATAATCTATTCTCATGTGATCGGCATGATCCATGGCTCCGATTTTCTGGAATGTCTGGTGGTGTCGTCCACGCGAACGCCCTACCCACGTCTTGAATTTGGTAACGGTAGTCGGGTGGAAGCCCGCTCGACGCAGAACCGTGGCGAGTACCTGCTGGGTAACGACTACGATCTTTTCATTTTTGATGAAGTCGCGTTTGAGGCCGATCCGGAATATGTTGTTGAGAATGTTATCCAGATGCGACTGGCCGACCGCGAAGGGAAGCTCGATCTGGTCTCAACGCCGAATGGCAAGAACTGGTTCTATCGCCGGGCCCGCGATATCATTGATGGCAAACGCGATGGTTATTATCAGTCGGGCGACAGTCGGGAAAACTGTTTCATCTCACAGGAGTTTCTCGAAGATCGGTTGCGGTATTTCTCGGAGTCACGGGCGCAGCAGAACGTCATGGGGCAGTTTGTTGATTCCGGCGGTGAAATTCTCAGGGGTGAGTATGTTGACGCAGCGCTGGCGGCAATGGCCGGGGCAGGTTCGCCTCGGGGAGACATTCTGCATCCTCCGGTCTATTTGAGCGGGTGGGACCTGGCGCGGAAGAAGACGGCGACGGTCGGGATTACTGTTGAGCTTGTCGATGGTATGGCGCGGGTTATTGCGCTGGAGCGGTTTCGTCTGTTTGACTGGGCGGTTGTGATTGAACATATCAAGCGGCGGCAGAATGAGTACCCCGGTCAGTTGATTGTCGATGCTACCGGTCTTGGCGATGTGGTCGTGGAGCAATTGAAGGAGTACAATCCCGAAGCGGTGATTTTTTCGCCTCGGACCAAGGCCGAACTTCTTACCAATGTTGAGCTGTTCCATGCCAGGGGAGAGATTGCGTATGATCGCTGGGAACTACCCGATGGGCCGGGCCGGGTGTGGTCGCTGGAGGATGAGTTACGACAGGCGCGTTGGGACAGTAACAATGAGTGCGACGCCCTCATGGCGCTGGCCCTGGCAATCTGGCCGCTACGCAAGGAAAGAGTGGCTCAGCCTGCTCCCCGAGTTGGGCGGGCCTGACGGCCCAAAAGAAACGCCTTTCAAGGTGGGAGCTCGAAAGGCGTGCGAGTTAAGGTGGGGAGAGTTGGGATATTATTAGGACGAGATGTTTTTCTTTCTTGCCAGGTAGATCGCAGTCAGGCCGCTACCAAGTAGCAGCATTGTGCCAGGTTCCGGTACCGCCGTCGGGTCACCGTTGGTTGGGCTTTGCTGAAAATCTGAATAAGTCGGTGGTAACGAGGTGACATGATAGGTGTCGGAACTGCTTTCCAGCCAACTGGTGTTGCTGCCAGGCTGAATCGGCATTGTGGACTGTTCTTGATAAACAGGCGCGTGGCGACCAGAGCTGACTTCTATCCCTTCAACGTCTGCCCAGGTAACAGTCATGGCCAGCAGAAAAATGATCATGGCTACCAGCCATTTCAACGGTGCTTTGCTGCTGTTTCTGTAAACGACCATGGCTCTACTCCATCTGTTAATTAAATTATCTATGTTCTTGAAAGCAAATCGAGTGCCCCCGTTTATTTAACATTACCGCACCCCTAAAGATCGACCTGACAAGGGGATAGGGGCTTGTCCATAAAGTAGTGCTTTGACTACAAGGCCTTAGCTCGGCAAAGCTGTGCACAAAAATGGTGGCAACCTGCTGCTGTTCAAAAGTTGAACAGGACTTAGTAAAAACAGAATTCGGAGTGCAGATGGAAGCCAGTTTGGGACGTATCCATGCCGCGTTGGCCGAGGCGGAAGAGGCCAGGGTCACCAATAATTTAGTTGAGCTGATCAACACAAATGTTGCTCCCCCTGATCCGGTTAAGGCGGATGATGTTTTTATCCGGGCAATGTTTATTGCGTCGGACGAAGTCAACAGCTTTGGCGGGCGGTTTCCAGGTGAGGAGTTGCAGCAGTTGGCCCGGTTGCTGGTTGATTCTCCGGTGATGATTGGTCATCGCAAGGACAAGCTGCCGATAGGAAGAAATTTCCACGCTACGGTTATTCGTCGGAACG
>DAOWIM010000266.1 GCA_030640905.1 bacterium | reverse complement strand
GACGCGACCGGGAGATATCGGCGAAAAGGTGCTCAATGTCGGCCTGCGAATCAACGGCACTGCTCAAGCCAGCATAGTGAGCAACTACACGATTGGTGGGTCGAGTTATTTCTCTACCGACTCTGATGAGGGTCTCATCGATAGCCTGGTATTCTACTACACAGTTGAGGACAGCACCTCAATCCTCCCGGCTAATGGCATGGCAACGAACTGTCTGACACCGAAACTCGACTGGGGCAAGCTGGCTTTCCAGCAGTACCCGCTGGCCGTCAGTTTTGATCTTCAAGTCGACAGTGGCTTCTTTTTCGATTCGCCGCTTATGTATGATCTGACCGATGTGGACTCGGCATCATTTGGCATCCCCGTTCCCATGACAAATGAAACCGTTTATTACTGGCGGGTGAGGGCCTATGATGGTGTTGAATTCTCAGAATGGTCGAGGTCTTTTGCTCTGTATATTACTGGATGTTGTCAGGGTATTCGGGGAAATACAAACAATGATGAAAACGAATCGGTCAACATCTCAGATATTGTCTACCTCGTCGACTATCTCTTCGGTATTCCGCTAGGCGATCCGCCGGCCTGTGCAGAGGAGGGGAACGCCAACGGCGATCCGGATGGGGCCATCAATGTTTCCGATATAACTTACCTTGTGGAATATCTCTTCGGCATCCCGCCGGGTTTGTCGCCACCGCTTTGTGATTAACGATTTTGTTGACGCGCTGTCGAGCGGTTTGTTTCCAGATTCAATTTGATTGCAGGAATGCGGCCAGGTTGGTTTTTTCTCCGGTCAGGCCGAGCTTGCGACGGATGCGTTGCCTTTGTTTGAGGACAGTATGTTGCGAAGTGTTCAGAACTGATGACATGTCTTTGGTGGACAACCCCTCTTTGATCATATTGCAAATCTCAATCTCCCGTGGCGAGAGAGAAGAGCAACGCATTTGAAGATCTCTGACAAATGGTGAGGTGATATCGGCGAGGCAATTCTCCAGAAGTGTAACATATTCTCGTCCGTTTGATCCGATCTTATCTCGGAGTGTTCGCAGGATAGGCTCAACGATTTTATTGACATTGGCCTGGATTTGGAGGGCGGCGCCTTTTTTCTCTGCTTCGATCTGGTTGAGAACTTCACGAAGAGCAACATTTTTTGCGTTAAGAGCTTCACCATCGGCAGCAAGTTTTTCGTTGGCTTTTTGCAGGGCTTCTTCGGCTTTCTTGCGGTCTGTGACGTCAATCGCCATCTCGTAGCGGACCATCCGGCCATCGGGCCACGGAATAGCTCTGTTGATATGACGAAACCACCTGCCACTCTCGGCATTCTGCGCCTCATGCACACAAGTTTTACCCAGGTTCTCGCCGAATATCTGATCATTGTTGCAAAATGAGCACGGAGAATCTGACCCATATATTGCCTGGTGGCATTTCTGGCCGATGCCCTGACTCCAGTATTTTTTGAATCCTTCGTTTGTGTAAATAAGACGATATGTCTTGGGGTCGGCTACGTAAACGGGTTCATCGATGCTCTCAAGTATCGAAAACTGATGTCGGCATACGGTGTCGAGGGCGTGATCAACCCGGTGCCGATAAGCAAATTTGCTTATCTTGGCGGTGACCGTTTCCAAAAGCTGCTTTTCCAGTGACGAGAACTGAAGAGTTTCATCGGACGGGTTATCCGTTACCAAAGATATTTCCACCGAACCAAGCGATATGTCGGCTATAACAATGTCAGCGCTGTGCTTGATAGCGAGTTTCCCCGCCTGCCCGGATTCATACTCGCCCGACTCAAATATTATCCGCCCGAAAATATTCTCCGCTCGTGGCCAGTACTTTGGGATCAGTGCCACAGCCTGCTGGAAGAATTCACCAAGGGGGACATCGAGTCGGTTTGATAGTTTTGAGAGAGCAAACAACAACTGGAGAGCGCTGGCATGAGCGTTTGTTTCAGAAGGTTCGGGAGGCATTTGTGTCGCACTTCCGAGATCACGTTTACTAAGACGTTGCTTGCGAGACGCTGTTCCTACTGCCAGTTTGGTCATACACTCCTAAGGCCAGTTGTGGCGGTCACTTATCCACAGTATCGGCAGGGCTGTGCAGAATCTGAACAGGGGGAAGTATTATTGTCTGGATCAATTGGTGTAGCAGTAAACCTGGTTCCGGTGCTACACCTCAGGCTATGGGAAAGTCAGCCATGGAATTGCCCGACCTGCGGTCACTCGTCGGTGGGCTGGACAGCTGATTTCAGTCGACGCATTTGATAGACATATATTCCGGCTCCAAGCACAAAAAGCAAGACCGATACCACCTGGTTGTATGTGGGGTGGAGAGTGAAAATCGAGAAATACATGGCATCTTCGTAATAGCGGACATATTCGATAGCGAACCGAAACACCGCCTCTACCATAAACAGAACAGCCACCAACTGACCGACAAACTGGCGTCGTTTCAACAGCAGGTGTAACACGACAAACAGGAGCAGTCCGTAAAGTGAACTGTAGAGTTGGGCCGGATGGATGTTCTGGTTTCCATAGAAGTAGTAAGGTATGGAGCCAACCGGAAACGACACTCCCCACGGTACGTCGGTAGGCGTTCCAAAACAGCAGCCATTTAGGAAGCATCCGATACGGGTGAAAAACAATCCCAGACCGAGAGACGGGGCGAAGTAGTCAAACATTTCAAGTACGGAGAGTTTCTGCCACCGACAGTAGACAAACGTTCCGGCAATGGCCAGCAGTATGCCGCCATAAAGGGTGAGTCCGGCGATCCCAAATTCACTTGACGCGAACGGGTTGAACGTGGTTGCCCAGTTACCGGCAAACTCCTCAAGATGGGAGATCACATAGAATATGCGGGAGCCGACAATGCCGCCAATAATCATGATGTAAGAGATTGCCAGAAATGGCTCAAACGGTTTGCCGTCGCGTTTACTTATGTAGCTGACATACCATATTCCAAGGAAAAACGAAATCGCCAGCATGAGACCGTAACTTCGGATTGGTACGGGCCCAATGTGAAATAGCTCAGGATGCATGTTCCAGTGTAGACTCCTTTTCGCTCGTTATACCAGTAGACAGGCGTCTGGAATCAAAATATCGCCAGACGATCACCGGGGCCAGAATACCAACCAAGATACCGGCCACAACATCGGATACATAGTGAAATCTTCCCCATACCGTCCCAGCGGCCAGCAGGATGTTGATCGGTACCAGCACCTGACCCAACAACGGGTAGTAACGCAACGAGCAGAACATTATCACCAGCGCAACCGCTACGTGCGACGATGGCATACCGCCACCATGCAGGCCACCGCTGGCGATAATATAATCAACCATCGGGCGCAGGAGTGGGCCGGTTATGGTGTTGACATACTGATCGGCAAGGAACCATCGCGGACTCTCCACCGGAAAAAGCACAAAAATCAGGTACGATACATAGAACGCCAGAGATATCGCCGTGATGCCGGTCTTGAGATTTTCGTAGTGTTGTTTGATAAGAGCCATCAGCAGGAAGACCGGAAACATGAAGTAGT
Organism: bacterium; assembly: GCA_030640905.1. Lineage (GTDB taxonomy): Bacteria > Zixibacteria > MSB-5A5 > GN15 > FEB-12 > DAOUUR01. Next base: position 120 of record DAOWIM010000266.1, on the reverse strand, counting down.
AACTAAAATAACCGAACGAAAACAGCTCGTTGGCCCAGATCAGATGGGTCAGGTTACGGTCCAGGTACAACGTTGGACTTACACCGAAGATCGCCATCTCGAACCGAACAAGTTCCGGGT
>DAOWIM010000146.1 GCA_030640905.1 bacterium | reverse complement strand
GGGGAAAGCAGAGGCTCGCCCGTTTCAGGATCGAGGCGGACATCAAACCCCTTCAGGTCAAGCGAGCCTTCAAATCCGCCGCGGCGGACGGCTTCGATGTCAAAACGACCGTCCGATTTCAGAAAATCGGAAACTGATGTCTTGTTTGGCTCGGCCGGTGTCTCGGCCATGCCTGATGCCACAAAACAAATAAGGCCGATTGCTGTTAGAATTAATCGATGAGTCATGGTCTTTCCTCCGTAGATTACCCTCGTTCCAGTTCTGGTTTATCTCAGAAGTCAGACTCAAGATGACACGGCAATATAGCCGGAAAGGTTGGGTTTGTCAACGGGATTTTGGGCAACGCGCGCCCGTCAAGGTCTTGACAAGCCTCAAGATTATTCATAACTTAAAAAGCTTTGCCGTTATCGCCAGGACCAACGAAAGAGGTAAAAATGCGCCGTCGATTGACATCTGTGTTACTGATTCCTGTACTACTCGCAGTCTCAGTTCTAATCTGGTCATGTACCGACGAACCGGAACCGCTGGCTCCGGATAACGGTCCGTTCTCTATAGAAGTATTTTCGCCGACCAACAACAGCTCAGTTGCCGATACGGTATTTGTCACAGCGGCGGTCAAATCGGAAAAACGAATTGTTAAGGTTGAGTTTTTTGCCGACGGTGTGCTGAGCTCTCAGGACTACTATGCGCCATGGGGGTTCGAGTGGATCACTACCGAATACGCCGGTACCACTATGCACACTCTCAAGGCAGTAGCCTACGAATGGGGTGGCTTTGTGGCCGGAGAGGATGAGATTACTGTGACCGTTGACAATATCGCTCCTGCAATTATCACCGATCTGGCGGTAATAGACAGCAGCACTTTCTCCGCGACTCTCACCTGGACAGCCAGCGGTGATGACAGCCTCTCAGGTGTATCTTCCCTGTATGATGTTCGATATCTTGACGCCCCTCTCACCGAGGCAAACTGGAGAGTTGCTTCCCGCGCCGAGGGTGAACCAACGCCGGGAGCTGCCGGTACGGAGGAGACGTTTCAGGTTGAAGGTCTATTCTCGACAGTCAAATACTACTTTGGGGTCAAGGCGGTCGATGAGGTTGGTGGTAGTTCCGATTTCTCAAATGTCGCGGTCGCATCAACCACGCCGATGTTTGTTGGGCTGATGACCCTGCCGACGGATCCGACGGCTGGCGACAACCGCCAGATTTCGTTAGCCGATGTTGACAATGACAATGACCTGGATGTCGTAGTGGTTAAGGTCAACAATCACTGCGTTAATGTGTTCATAAACGATGGCAGCGGCAACATGAGTGATGCTGTGCGTTACGAAACGCTGGGTCGCTTCCCGCGTGTGGCGGTGATGGCGGATCTTGACGGCGACACCTATGTCGATCTCGCGGTGGCAAATCTGGTCTCTGATGATATGTCGATACTTCTCAACAACGGCGACGGCACTTTTGGGACGCCAACTATCATTCCGGTAGGCAATGGGCCGAGGTCTATCCAGGCGGCCGATCTTGATGGCGACGGAGATAATGATTTGGTAACGGCCAATCGCAATGATCACGAACTGGCTGTATTTATCAACAATGGCGACGCCAGTTTTGCCGCTCCTGTTAAATACGGAGCGGGCGACAGCACCTGGTCGGTCTGCGTAGTGGATCTAAATGGCGATAGCTGGCTTGACCTTGCCGCATCCAGTCGCAATGACCATGAGGTATGTGTGTTGCTAAACGCCGGCGATGGTACATTCCCGGGAGTGGCGGCCTACCGCGTTGGCGAGGAGCCGCTTGCTGTTGTTGCCGGTGATCTTAATGGCGATGGTTTCCCTGATCTGTTTTCAGCCAATTTCAGCTCAAATTCGGTTTCGATCCTGTTCAACACGGGAACGGGCGAATTGCTCCCGCATGAGGAAGTAGAAGTTGGTACGGCGCCACGCTCTCTCTGTGTGGTCGACCTTGACATTGATGACGATCTTGATCTGGTCGTCCTAAACCACGAATCAAACGACATGAGTATCTTCCGAAATGCCGGTGATGGGTTTTTCCATCAGCAGTTCACTCGAGAGACAGGCAACTTGCCCTGGTCGGTGATTGCCGGTGATATTGATGGTGACGGCGACAACGATTTGATCTACACGCTTCGCAATGACAGCCGCGTGTACATCACCCTGAACAATCTCTACAACTGATTTTGTGTCAGATCAGCCTGTCTGTGTGAATTGCAGCTTGTCGGCTCCCCGATCTGAGAGAAAATGGAAGTGCAGGTGGTCAATTTCCTGCCCTAACCCGTTATTGATTACAATCTGAAAATGATCGCCTATTTCGAGCATCGCGGCGATTTTTTTAACATACCCGTTGAGCATGTTCAATGTTTCGGGGGGCGTTTCGTAGAAATTTGTGGTTTCGGTCTTGGGGATAATCAACAAATGGACCGGTGAGCGGGGGCGGACATCTTCGATTACGATGACACGGTCATCTTCGAGAAAAACCTTTGCCGGTAGTTCCCGGTTGATAATGTGGGTGAATATCGAGGACATGGGGTCAATTTAGCCCGGCAGACACTCAATAGCAACAAGTAGCTAAGGTGCGATTCTCAGTTCCAATTCCGGAGGTATTCGATCTGTCTATACTTCTTGCGCTTGATCCAAAAATGAATTTACTTAGGGTTGGTTCCTAAGTGGATGTCGTGGTGTTGAAAACATAGGAGACTCGCATGTCCGGTCATAGTAAATGGGCGACGATTAAACGGAAAAAAGGTAAGGCCGATGCTGAGCGCGGGCGGACATTTACCCGTCTGATCAAAGAGGTGACAGTAGCGGCTCGCGAAGGTGGTGGCGACCCCGAAGGCAACCCGCGGCTCCGAACCGCAATCGCCAGCGCCAAAGCGGCCAACATGCCGCAGGATAATATCAAGCGCGGTATTTTGAAAGGTACCGGTGATCTACCTGGCGTAACGTACGAAGCAGTGATCTACGAAGGTTACGGGCCGGGGGGAGTGGCGCTTTTCCTGGAAGTTTTCACCGACAATAAGAACCGTGCCGTTGCTGATATTCGACACATCCTCTCCAAATATGGAGGGAATCTTGGTGCGGCGGGATGTGTGGCGTGGATGTTCAAAAAATGCGGCGTGGTGACTGTTGACCTGGAGGCCGGGGACGAAGACACGATTATGGAAATCGCTATGGATGCCGGCGCGGAAGATATCATAACCGAGGCCGGGGCGTTTGAAATAATCACCCCCCCCGATAGCCTGGAACCTGTGCGAGTGGCTATAGAGGCTAAGGGCATACCGATGGTTTCCACTGAGGTCATAATGCGGC
>DAOWIM010000150.1 GCA_030640905.1 bacterium | reverse complement strand
CCTATGATTTCAAAACGGCGTTCGACACCACGGAACGAAAGCAGACCATCGGCAATCGTCGTAAACGGTATTTCAAGTTGGTGGCAAGTGACAACCGCTGCCAGCGCATTGGCCACGTTGTGTTTGCCGGGCACATGCAGGATAATCTCGCCGATAGGTTCCTCACCATGACAAACAGTGAAAATCGTTCTGGTGGATTCCATCTTAAGATCAATCGCCCGGTAGTCCGCATCAGGTGCAAAACCAAAAGTCGTGTACGGCCGTGTGATCTGGTCGCGGAGAGAGTTGAGGTTGTCATCGTCGGCAGAAATAATTACCGACCCGTAGAACGGCACCCGATTAGCATAAGCAACGAACGAATTGCGCAGATCGTCCATATCGACGTAGCAATCGAGATGGTCTGCTTCCAGATTGGTAATGACCGCAACGGTGGGGAACATCGCCCAGATAGAGCGATCGTATTCATCGACCTCGGCTACGAGATAGTCACCACTTCCGAGAGCCGCACCGGTGCCAAGCCCTGCCACCACGCCGCCGACAATCAATGTCGGTTGGTATTTGCCGGACTGGAGGATGTTGCCTATCATCGATGTTGTCGTTGTTTTGCCGTGCGTACCGGCGACACCAATGGAGTACTTCAGGCGCATCAGTTCGCCCAGCATCTCAGCCCGTTTAATCACAGGGATACCGAGTCGGCGGGCTTCGATCACTTCCGGATTGTCCTCACCAACGGCCGATGAGATTACAACAACATCAACATCGCTGAGATTGGCTGCGCTATGTTCCCGATGAACGGCCATTCCGAGCTTTTCAAGATATTCGGTTACTTCGCTGGGAGTGCTGTCCGACCCTTCGATATGGAAACCGAGGTTGTGGAGAATCTCAGCGATACCGGACATCCCGGCTCCGCCAATGCCGACGAAATAGAGTCTTTTGATTTTTCCAAACATCATTCTCTCGCGTTTGAAGCTTCGCTCTTTCGCTGGGGCGATGACATTAGTTTCCAATGCTTCCAGCCTTCCTCTCGATTATCAACTCAATGATGTCCTTTGCGATGACATCAACCGCTGGTTCCTTCCCGGCTGTCATAGTTGCAACTGCCGCCTTCATACGAGGATGTTCATCGGACTCAAGAATCGAAACGGCTCGGGAGATCAGATCGGTATTCGCCAACGCATCCTCGTCAATCATTATCGCCGCATCGCGCGCAACAAAATCCTCGGCGTTCTTTCTCTGGTGATCGCCCGCCGCGTGTGGATATGGAATCAGAATCGACGGTATCCCACAGGCCGCCAGTTCGGCGAGGGTCAGAGCGCCCGCGCGTGCAATCGCTATGTCGGTTGCGGCATAGACCAGTTCCATCTGCTTTTCAAAAGGAAAGAGGGAGCAGCGTTCTGCCTTGCTGCCCGCTCTTTCGGCAACATCCTTGTAGTCCCTCTTTCCTGTTTGCCATAGCAGTTGATATTGATCTGGCACGTTCTTGTTGTCCAAACTTCTCAAGACAGCTTCGTTGATCGAACGCGCACCCTGGCTACCACCGATAACGAGAATCGTCTTCTTCTCCGGATCGAGCCCGAAGTGACGGATGGCATCCGCGCGGACACCGTCGGTTATCGAATGCCGTACCGGGTTGCCGGTGACAACTTTCTCGCCTGAGGTCATGATGTACTCGCCGCCGCGTTCAAAACCGAGATAGATTTTTTTCGCTCTTGACGCCAGGAGACGCGTTGTAATTCCGGGGAATGAATTCTGTTCCTGCAGCATCGTGGGGATTCCTCTGAACGCTGCGACTCGCAAGACCGGCCACGAAACGAACCCGCCGGTTCCAATGACGACATCCGGTACAAGGTCGCTCAACAACAACCACGACTTGACAAGCGCACCAACCACGACGAACGGCAACAGCAGGTTCTTTAACGTCAACGAACGAACAATGCCACGGATGTTTATCAGACGGAGCGGATAGCCAAGTGATTCGCGCAGCCGATATTCAATCCCACGTTTCGTTCCGACAAGAACGATATCAACGTCCAATCGACCACTGCTCAGTTCACCAACACGGTCGGCAATAGCAAGAGCCGGGTAGAGATGCCCGCCCGTACCGCCGCCTGCAAAAACAATTGTGGCGTGCGGGGTCGTCATCGTACCGTCCTCCTTGACAGATTGATTAGGACGCCGACGGCTATGCTCGATACTAACAACGAAGAACCACCATACGATATGAAAGGCAGGGCCAGACCGGTAACCGGTAGTAATGCTGTCACCACTCCAATGTTGATCGCAATATTGACAAACAACGAAAGTGTCATTCCCGAGGCGAGGAGATAGCCGAACTTGTCCGGCTGCGCCGATGCAATCCGCAGTCCACGCCACAGGATAAAGAAGAACAGGCTGAGTAAAACGATCAGTCCGATCAGTCCAATCTCTTCACCGGTGGCGGCAAATATAAAATCCGTATGCGGGTAGGGCAGGAAGAATAGTTTTTGTCGACCCTCACCGAGTCCCGTCCCCAACAGACCACCGGAGCCAAGAGTGAGCGCCGCCTGCTTGACCTGATAGCTACCGTCGAGCGGATTTTTTACCGACGCAATGTAGTCGAGGATGCGAGCTTTCTTATACCCAAGGCCAAACACCAGCAACGCAGCCAATCCAATTGACGGTACAAATCCGGCAAGAAGATGTTTCATCCTTGCGCCCGCCAAGAAAAACATCCCGAGTGCGGTTATGAAGATTACGAGCGTAGTACCAAGGTCAGGTTCCATGACGATCAATAGCAAGCCGAGTCCGAGGATTGGCACGTACGGAAATACCAATTGCTTGAGGTCAGCCAGGTTGCGTTTCTGATTCGATAACGAGAACGCCAGATAGAATATCATGACACACTTAAACAGCTCGGACGGTTGCACTGTGAGGGGACCAAGCATCAGCCAGCGCTGGGAACCGTTGCGGGACGGCATCAGAAAGACCAGCGACAGAAGGAGCAGCATTACCAACAGCGCCGGGGCCGAGTAAACGGCGTAACGTTCCAGATCGATTTTCCCTATCAGCCACACCGTCGCCACCGACAGAAGCGCCCAGATAAACTGTTGCCCAAGAAAATGGAAGTGCGAACCAAAACGGCTTTCGGCAAGAATTGAAGACGTCGAATAGACCATGATCAGGCCAATCAGAATTGCTGAGAGGTAGGCCAGCATCAGACGTTCATCAACAGTGCGTTCAGTGCGAAATCTTTTCATTACTCCTGCTGCCGTTCTTGAGATTTGCAACCGCTTTCTTGAACACTTCTCCCCGATGCTCAAAATTTTCAAACATGTCAAAGCTGGCACACGCCGGTGAGAGCAAAACCGTCTCACCCGGGTAGGCCATCTCAAAACTCCGCCCCACCGCTTCCTCAAGCGTATCCGCAAATTGCGTCGAGAACGCTTTCCCCAGCGCGGCGAACATTTTTTCCTTTGCCTCGCCAATGAGAACGACGCTCTTGATCCTGCCCTTGCCCCACTTTACAATAGGAGCAAAGTCTCCGCCCTTGTCGCGACCTCCAGCTATCAGATGAATCGGGGTCCCTACTGAGCGAAGCGCATAGCAAACCGAATCAACATTGGTGGCTTTTGAATCGTTAATGAAGAACACTCCCGCCACCTGTCCGGCACGTTCGAGGCGATGCTCCACTCCGGCGAACGAGCCAAGGGCACGATTGATTGCGACGATATCAACACTCATCAGTCGGGCTATCGTTACCGCCGCTGCGGCGTTCTGCAGATTGTGTGGTCCGGGGAGCCGAATATCTGAACAGGGAATCACCTCTTCTTCCGACCCACACGCTGTCGTCCAGAGAATCCCGTTACGAACGTATGTCATCGCACGAGCGCTATCATCGGTGGTTGAGAAGAACTTCTTTCGGGCTTGCGTTGTTATCTCATCGGCGACTGTTGCCCGGTCTTCAAGATTGAGGAGAAGAGTGTCGCCCTCCGACTGATTCTCAGCGATCCGATATTTGATTTTCTTGTATTCGTCGAACGTGCCATGGCGATCAAGGTGATCGGGTGTCAGGTTGAGAATTGTCGCAACGTCGGGTCTGAAATCCGCAATTCCTTCCAGTTGGAAATTGGACACTTCGACTACGGCGACACCATCGTGAGGAATCCTTGCCGCTACACCGGCAAACGGATCACCGATATTTCCGCAAACGAATGTTTCGATCCCGGCCGCCTGGAACATCTTGCCAAGAAGGGCGGTCGTCGTTGTCTTGCCATTTGAGCCGGTGATCGCGGCAATACGACCGCGACATGCCCATGAAGCAAACTCTATTTCGGAGAAAATCGGAATGCCGTTGTCGCGTAACCGCCTGAGGATATCGGCTGTTGGCGGCACACCCGGCGAGACGACGACATAATCACAACTCAGCAACTTGTCGGTATGACCGCCAGTCTCAAACGGTATCCGTCGCTCCTGCAATTGTGCAATCTGATCGGCAAGCAACTCACCAGATTTTGAATCCGACACGAACGGCTGCCCGCCCAGATCTTCGGCCATCAAAGCCGATGCCATCCCGGAACGAGCCATTCCGATAATACCGATCCGTCGGTTTCTAATTTTTTCTTCAGCCGTCATCGTACTTTCAGGGTTGCCAGGGTTAGTAGCGCACACAGCGCGCCGATTATCCAGTACCGCACTACGATTTTTGATTCCGGCCATCCTATCATCTCGAAGTGATGATGGAGCGGGGCCATTTTGAAAACTCGTTTGCCGCCGCGGAATCGATACGACAGCACCTGTATTATGACCGACAGTGCGGTCACTACGAATACGCCGCCAACTACAACCAGCAGCAGTTCTTTTTTTAGAAGTATCGCCAGGGCACCCAACGCGCCGCCCAGAGATAGCGAACCGGTGTCGCCCATAAATACTTCAGCCGGATGCGAATTGAACCAGAGGAACCCGAGCGACGAGCCCATCGCCGCGCCGCAATAGACTGCCAGTTCACCAGCGCCGGGAATGTATTCGATTTGCAAATAACTTGAATAGTCAAGCCGTCCTGTCAGGTAGGCCAGGCCGAGGAAGGCGAAGAAGCAGATACCACACGAACCGATTGCCAGTCCGTCGAGACCGTCGGTAAGATTAACGGCGTTGGACGATCCGGTCAGCACGACGATGATAAACGGCACGTACATGAATCCAAGGATGAGCACGTAATCTTTGAAGAACGGTATATCCGTCGTGCCGTCGTATTGTCCCTCTGGTGCAACGAAGAGCAAGCCGAGACCAAAGATCAAACCAATG
>DAOWIM010000111.1 GCA_030640905.1 bacterium | reverse complement strand
CTCTCAACCAAATCAGCGCAGAAGATGTTGTTGGGAGTGCTTGATGATCTTGCGTCGCAGCGTAAGGGCGGTGAGGATGTCAAGAAGGCGATGGCTCAGTCGATGGCCTGCCGGGCGGCAGTCATGGCCGGTGATCGGCTCTCCGATGAAGAAGCAACGCATCTCTTGAAGCGGTTGTTGGCGTGCCGCGACAGGTATTCCTGTCCTCACGGTCGCCCAACTTTTCTGAGGTTTGACCGGGATTATCTCGACCGGCAGTTTGGACGTGGCTGAAAATTTCGTCATTCCGATAATCTGCGGACCGACCGGCTCCGGTAAAACTGCAGCGGCGCTTGAACTGGCCGACCAGTTTGAGATCGAGATCATTTCGGCAGACTCCCGTCAGATTATCCGTCACCTTGATATTGGCACCGCCAAACCGACATCGGAAGAACAGGCCAAAGCTAATTTTCATTTAATAGATATAATTGAACCGGGCGAGCGATACAGCGCGTTTCGTTTTATCGATGACTGCGAGAAGGCAATATCGAAAATTCTGGATCGCGACCACGTCCCGCTGATTGTCGGCGGTACCGGACTCTATCTGAAGGCTTTGACCGACGGGGTGGTTGAGATCGAGTCTGACGACATGAAAATTCGCTCTCGACTGGAAAACGAACTGGAAGAACAGGGGGCAGAGGCATTGTACGCGCGGTTGGAATCGATTGATCCCCTTGAGGCTGTCAGGATCCATCCGCACAACAAGATTCGGGTACTTCGCGCGCTGGAGATATTTTATCTGACCGGAAAAACTAAATCCGAACTCGCCACCACCGGTGCGTATAAGAAAAGTGAACGGAGCTTCGCATACTTCTGTCTGGCTCCCGAGCGGCAGAACCTGTACAGTGGGATCGAATCGCGAGTAGATCAGATGATGGAGCAGGGCCTTCTCGAAGAAGTCAAAGACTTGCTTAAACAGGGTGCAGGAGAACGTATCCGACAGGCCGGTGTGATCGGTTACGCCGAATTGCTGGACCATCTGGCTGGCCAATACGAGCTTTCGGAGGCGATACTGCTGATCAAACAGAATTCGAGACGCTATGCTAAACGGCAGATGACCTGGTTTCGTCATCAAGTAGAAGCGGCTATGTTGCCCGATACCGAAAGCCTCGTGGGAGCAGTCGGTCAACATCTGGTAAAAGCGTGTCCAGGAGCCGAAAAAGCTTGACAGCACCCGAGGCTACTCGTTAAATATCAAGAGCTTAGAGCGAATTAAGACTCAAGGATGAGCCGTCAGTGTCCGATAGATATGACAAAATGAATGGAGTTCAACTGTGAGTGGAAGTGATCAATTTTTGAACAGCACCAAGAGCATTATCGGATTAGCCCTGGCCGTCCTCGTGGCGGTCTTTGCTTTCATGTCGTGTGGCGGTTCTTCGGGGATGGCATCTCCACGTGTCTACGCCGAACAGCCAAAAGCAGAAAAACCGGCGGTGGTCGATCCTGATCCTGCCCCGACGCAACCCCCAGTCAAACCTGAACCAGCATCAGAACAGAACCATGTTGAGACAGAAGCTGAGTCCGAACCAACTATTACCCATGAAGAGTTGGTTGGATCTCCGATCCCTGCGGAATTGGTCACTGATCCTGAACCGACCGTTGATTCCGACCGTCTGTTTTTCTTAAGTGGTGCCGATATTGATGACTCGGCCTCGGCGGTTGATGATGACATCTGGCGCAAATTTGATCTGTCCCGCGAATACCACGCGATGGGTGTGATTGCCAATCGTGAAGCAAGCTGGGAAGAAGCCCAATATTATTTCGAGAAGGGCCTCCGCATCATGGCCAAGCTTGATGTTGAATCTGATTCGCTGCTCACTCCCGAAGCGGTTCGGTATAATCGTCTGCTTGATGATATCATTGCCGACTATCGCGTAACGCTTCGTTCGTTGGGCAATCTTGAGGAAGACGTCTCATCGTCGGTAATGCTCGAACGATTTGGCGAGTTGATTGAGAATCTTGATCAGGATACCATGATGGTATTCAAGAGCGAAATACCTCAGGTTGTCTATGATATCCCGATAGTCATGAACGACCGGGTTAAAAAATCAATTGTCTATTTTCAGACGGTTGCCCGTGAAGCCTTCAAGAAATACCTGCGTCGTTCCAAGAAATATACACCGATGATGAAAAGGATTATTCGCAAGCATGGCCTGCCCGAAGATCTGATTTATCTATCGCTTGTGGAGTCGGGATACAATCCTAATGCCTACTCATGGGCGCGGGCAATGGGGCTCTGGCAATTTATCTCTTCGACCGGTCGTGCATATGGCCTCAATCGCAACTGGTGGTACGATGAGCGGAAAGACCCGGTGAAGGCAACCGAAGCAGCCTGCCGTTTTCTAAAACACCTGTATGAAGAATTCGGTTCGTGGGAACTGGCTATGGCTGCATACAATGGTGGACCTGGCCGCGTGCGAGGAACTAT
>DAOWIM010000109.1 GCA_030640905.1 bacterium | reverse complement strand
TCGCCATTCAAGTATTGGTTCCGTCAGTCCCATTGACTTTGAACGAAACTATCAATACCATGAAAAACAGATGCTGACCATTGCTTGTTAACCTGTCCACTTAACGGGGGCAAGCTCACCACCTATCAGCATGCTGTAGGTGCTGTTCCACGTAAGCCCGTGCCTTCTTGAACCACGGGGAATTGTAAATGTCCCTGGCGGGATGCTTGCCCCGTTTCTTCTTAGATACACATGAGACCAGATATATCGTTCGCATTATAAGACCTCCTTCGCACCGGTCCTGTCAAGCTCTCTCTTGCCATCGGTGTCGCTGATGAGCAGAAGTTTCACGAAATCATCCTTAGTAGCCTAATAATAGCCAATTCTCCAAAGTGGTAGCTATTTCTCCAACCTTGGCTTTGCTTCCTCATGGAATGACTTCCCACCGAGCGCCTCGCCCCCTGCCGACAAGACGAATCTTGCCCTGCTTCTTTAATTTGGCGAGGACCTTCTTGATAAGCTGCGGGCTGACCGCTGGCATTTGGGCCGCAAGGTCCCCCAGCGTGAACTGTTCCACTTGGGCGAGCACAGTCTGCCGAATCAGGTCGCTCTTGGCGGGACGGGCCTCTGTCGATTCCACCTGCTGTTCAAACTCCTTGTAGGCGCGGCGCAACATGCTCAGGAAATAGTTCCACCAGGGTACGATCTCATTCTTGCCGTCGTGCCATCCCTGCGAACATTCAGCCAAAACATCGTAGTATTCGTCTTTGCTCTCCTCGACAAGACGTTCCAGGCTGATGTACCTCGCCACCTGAAAACCGTGGGCCTGGAGCAAAAGCGTTGTGGCCAACCGTGAAACGCGTCCGTTTCCGTCACGGAAGGGATGGATGCACAAGAGATCGAACACGAAGGTGGCGACGACCAGCAGCGGAGGCACGAGTACATCGTCGGATGCATCACGGAAATTCCGGCACAGTATCTCCATGGTCTTGGGAGTGGCTTTGGCCGATGTAGGAACGAACCTGACTTTCCTCTCGCCATTCGGCTGGATTTCGATGATCTCGTTGTTGCGCTTTTTCCATTCCCCCGCATCGCCGGAAAGACCACCCTGTGCCGTGGCATGGAGTCGCTTAATCACATCCGGTATGATAGAGACCCGGCGCTTGCGCGAGAATATCCAATCCAGTGCTCGCCGGTAGCCTGCAAGCTCTTCCTCCGAACGGTCACGCGGTCTCGCTTTTCCCAAGACTACGGGACGAAGCCGATCCGCCGGTATCGTCACTCCTTCGATCCGGTTCGACGATTCTACGCTCTGAATAATAGCCTGTTCGCGCAGAACTTCGAGGACCTCCGGCTTCTGCCTGATCCAGAGGTCTTGTTTTCCCCGAGCTTCCATGCAGGAACCGAGAAGCCAGCCCGTACTGACAGGGATCGATGTCCTGGCCAGCTTCTTTGAGTCGAGAGATAACAAAGTTGACCACCTCCTTTCGGTAGTAGCCTAATAATAGCCTATTATGCATTCAGTAGCCAATTGTTTTTTTCGAAAATCCTCCAGCAGACTCGTTGTAAACGCTGCGAAGGAAATCCGGAGACCAAAAAAAAACGCGCGTCCCTCTGACCATTCCGTGGTCATCATTGAACGCGCGTTATAACAGGCTAATGACGTTTCGGTCAATCCGTTATCCTACCCGTCCTCCTGCATAGCCTTGTCGATTTCATACTTTTTCATTTTATCAAAGAGCGTAGTGTAGTCGATCTTGAGCACTTTTGATGCTTTGCGTTTGTTGTTACGCACCTGTTTGAGGATACGGATGATCGCCGCTTTTTCCGCTTTCATCTGGGCATGACCACCGATTTCCTTGAGACCGGCACCTTCCCGAAGCTGAATCTCATCGGTCCGCTGCAGACGGATAGCCAGATGGTCGGGTGTGATTTTCTTCCCTTCGGCTAAAATGATGTCCCGTTCAATTGTATTCTCAAGCTCGCGAACATTACCCGGCCAGTGGTACTTCTGCAAAAGTTGAGTGGCTTCCCGAGAGAGTGACTTGGTCGGCTTGCGCATCTCGCGGCAATACTTATTTACAAAATGATCGGCCAGTTCGCGGACATCTTCCTGTCTTTCCCGAAGCGGCGGTATCACGATTGGGAAAACCGAAAGACGATAGAACAGGTCTTCCCTGAACTTTTTCAATTTGATAAGCTCGTTGAGGTCCATGTTGGTGGCGGCAATGACGCGGACATCAACATCAACCGTCCGTGTTCCACCCAGCCGCTCAAAATTCTTCTCCTGAAGCACCCGGAGCAGCTTGGCCTGCAGAGCGATATCCATATCACCGATTTCATCGAGGAAAATCGTCCCGGTATGGGCGATCTCGAATTTACCCATCTTGCGGGCATGGGCTCCGGTGAAAGCTCCTTTTTCCGAGCCAAACAGTTCGTTCTCCAGAAGTTCTCCCGGAATCGCCGCGCAGTTGATCGTTATATATGGTCGGTCTTTTCGCAGAGACAGCGAATGAATCGCTCTGGCAAACAGCTCCTTACCAGTGCCCGACTCGCCCTGAAGCAGGACCGAGGCATCGGAACCGGCCACCTTCTGGACCAACTGACAGATATCGATCATCTTTTCGTTGCATCCGATGATATTTTCAAAGGCATGTCCGGCCATCAGTTCTTCCCGAAGAAGCGAATTCTCAGCGATCATCCGACGGTTCTCCAATGCCCGACTAACCAGCACACAGAGGTGCTCGGTATCGAACGGCTTGGTAATAAAGTCGTAGGCTCCCTTTTTCATGGCTGAGACGGCGTCTTCGATTGTTCCGTAAGCGGTCATCACGATCACTTCGGTTTCGGCATCGACATTCTTCGTCTCGGAAAGAACGCTGAGACCATCTATGCCCGGCATCTTCAAATCGGTCAGGACTACATCGTATGACTTGTTCCGAACCAGGTCCAACGCCTTGCCCCCATCCTCGGCCGTATCTACCCGATACCCTTCTTCGATAAGGGTCTCCATCAGCATGTTGCGCATCGAATCTTTGTCGTCAACAACCAGAATGTTCGGCATGTTTACTCCTTGGGGACTCTTCCCTTCCTGGGGAATACACCATCTTCCATAGATATATCGGCGTAAATCAACGCTGATATAGAAAATCGTCTGCGCAAAGATTGATCAACATAACTGGCCACCTATGCACCGGTTACGGACCGACCATACCCTGCCGGGCTAATCTGTAATTGAAAAATTCTGGTCTATAGATGCAGACGCGACTTGATCGACTTGCCGCAATACCTGGCCTGAAGGTAGTAGAGACCCGAAGGATACGTCTCTGAAGAAACACGGCTACGGTTTATCGTCAACTTATAGTGACCGGCGATCAGTTCTCTGGCCACTATGGGAAGCACAATCCGCCCGGAAGCATCAACTAAGTCTACTGCCACAAAACAAACGCTCTCCCCGACACCAAACACCACCGAAGTCGGCAATGCTGCAAATGGGTCGGAGTCAACCTTGACATAAATAGAGTCGAGCCGGTCAGCCCGGATTAAAGTAAAGAGAGAATCTGACAGCACAATCGACGGTTCCACCCAGACCATGTCCCAATAGCCCTCGCTGGGAAGCTCCGGTTGATTATAGATAACCTGCTGGCGTCCGCCACAACCAACAAGAATGACAACACCGATCATAACAGCCAACAGCTTCATCGCGTCACCTTCGTCTTGACAAGATACTCGACCTCACCGACTGTCAACCGAAGAAAGAAGTAGCCCGGTTTAAGCGTAGAATCAGGCACCCATCGGTACTCATACGCACCCCGCATCATCAAGGAATCGGAAAATTCGGCAAAGAACAATTTTTCATTGCTGCGAAGAACCTCCAACGAAATCGGAACCGAATCGCGGGTAACCTCCCAGCGTAAATGGGAACTTATTCCATCGTCAGGTGGATAAAAAAGACAGTACTGCTCAAATGGCCGATACTTCACAATAAGCGGCCAGCGATCCTGCCGGCGACAGTCTTTCATATCATAAAAGCAATCACCTTCGGGAACAAATCTCCCGCTGTCATCTCTCTTGTCCCAATAGAAATTGTAATACCCCCGTTCCATGGCACTTTCAAACAGGTGCCTGATCAGCCTGCCGCGAAAGTCAACAATATTGACCTCTACCCGGCACCGGTTCTTACGTTCCAACGGTAACCAGACGCGAACATTTTTGGCCTCGACTGAATCCCTCGGAGGAGTTGTCAGGTTCTTGTAGCTCTGACCACGATACTGGTATGACAGCCCATCGGCGAATACACCCGAGCAAACCAGCAAGCTGGTTATAAGGGTTATTGTCTGAACAAAATGTCGTCTTTTCATAATGGCGATAGTTATACAATCGGCGGCCGAAGGCAACAGAAAAAGTCTGTCCCCATATTCTTATGGCCGGCAGGTCCGACATGGTGACAGGCCGATCAGGGCTGCCTCTTCCCGAGAGTCAAATATCAGTCGGTTGTCAACTCTCGTCCGGGCTATTGCACGGCACCCGGGACGATGGAATCGAAATGAGCCCTTTGCCGCTACGTAATGATCCTCCGGGCGATAGTCGACCGACCAGATGCCGCGATCACCGTTGATCGCCTCGACCTGCGCGGCCAGCAACGGCTCAATTTGCGGCAGTCCTATATTGTCCTCAAACAAGTAGAGACATCCCATTCCGCTTCTGAGAATCGCCTCATTGATACAGACATTATCAATATACAGAAATCCGAGCAGGCGACCGTATCCATCCCGTCGTTTGCCACCAAAGATAATCTCAACCTGTTTTGCCAGCACCTGATCAGATAGAAAACGGCAAGCCTCCTCATAGAAAGGTTGCCCCTTTTCGGGCGTATCGACAGCCAGCAGACGGAGACGATCGCCCCCGCGTAGTTCTACCGTGTCACCATCAACGACACGCACAACGACAAAGCGTTCATCCGGATGGCGGTCCGGTCCGATCTCCTCGACTAATCGATAACCGACAATCAGCGCCACCACGACGAGGACAAAAACAATCCGCCAGATCGTTCGGTTGACGCTCTTGCTTCTACGCACCACTGCTCCCCCCTTTGACTTCCGACCAACCAGCACCGGTCGGGCAAACTTCGATCAGTTCCTCAACCCGGTCACGAATCTCGTCAATATGTGTTATTAACAAAATCTGGGAGAACCGGTGAGCCAGATTTCCCAGCGATTTTACGATCAATTCGCGTCGGCTGCTATCCTGCGATCCAAAGACCTCATCAAGAATGATAAACGAGTGGCTGAGTCCGGCCGCATCGGTCAAGGCCTGAGATATCGCCAGCCTCAGGCACAGATTTGCCAGGTCCTTCTCGCCACCGGAAAAACGTTCCACACCAAAATACTGGCCGCTGTCCATGAGCGAGAGATTGTACTCTTCGTCCAGATCAACCATGCTGTACCGGTCAGCAGTCATCTCCCTGATCAGATTTCCCGACAGATCGGCCAGGGTTGGTCGGATACGGGCAATCAGGTATTTTCGATAATCTCCAAACAGGCGCGTTAACTTCTCGCCATAAAACTGACTCTCTCGGGTGGCGTCCAGTTCTTCGGCATCTTTCTCAAAAGCGATCCGTTGCTCCAATTTCTCATCCAATTCCTTGCGGCAGACTTCCTCTTCCTTCTCCGCCGCCGCCTGTTGCCCCACGAGTTCATCCCGACTTTTCTGCGCCGCGGCAAAATCGTTCTGCAGTTTCTGATAACTCTGAGCGCTGAACCCGAGAGATTCCTGCTCCGCCAGAAGCGTCTTTAGTCGATCCTCGGCAACCTTGATCCTGCCTTCCAGATCCGCCGCGTCCTTGTTGGTCTCAGGCAGACGGGCCAACCTGCCGCGAAGTTCATCCAGTCGCGACCGATCTTTTTCCAGGGCCGCCATCTGTTCGGTCAACCGCGCCATCTCCCGCTCATCATAAACAACCTCACCAAACGCCTCAGCCTGCTGTTGCAGTTTTTCAAGTCTGGCTGTGATTTCTACCGATCTTTTCTGCTGAACAGCTTTCTCGGCCAACAGGCTTTTCAGGCGTGTTTCCAGTTCGTATTTTTCTTTGGTGAACTCACGATACTGCGAGCACCGCTTGTTGATCTCCGTCCCTTCTTCCTTTTTCCGCCGGAGTTCGGACTCATCCTTCTCCCTCTCTGAAACCAAATTATTCAACTCTTGGCGAAGATGCTGCTCTATCTTGTCAAGATCATCACCCAGCGGCCGGAGGCATCGATCACAAACCGACTCGGCTCCCAGTTCGTTGATTGACGCCAACTGTTTCTCCATCTTCTCAACATCAGCGGCCACCGATCCAACCCTCGCCCCCAAACGGCTGTACTCATCACGAGCCTTCTCAAGCAACTTTTCTTCTCGTTCGGCCAGCTTCTCAATATCGCCGGGAATTGCCGCCAACCGCTTCTTCGATTCGGCGATGGTGCTCTCCAAATCAGCCAGGCTCGTCCTTAGAGCAAACTGCTCCCGTTGAACCTCCGCAACCTGATCCAGGGCATTTTCCCGGGCTTCATGGCGTTGCCGGGCCAAGCGCAGCTGGTCGATCTGCTGCTTGACTTTGTCCAGGCCTGCAACCCTCTTTTTTAGCCCCTCCAGCTCTTTTTCTTCTTCGGCCAGCCGCTTTAACTCATTCCTGAGTTGCTCCAGACGAACCCGAAGCTCGGCTGCGGTCTTCCGTTCGGTTTCAATTGCCGCTTCCAGACGAACCGAATCCGCCCTTTTGGACTCTCCCTCCCGCAACAGTTCGGCACTCTTTACGAGTTCACGCTCGGCCCTCTCTTTGGCCGTTTGGGCTGATGCCGCCGCTCCCGTCAACCCCCCGAGTCGAGCGGATAGTTCCTCGATCCGCTTTGCCAGCAACCCTGCATCAGCCATCCGTCGCTCTATATATTCAGCCTTGCCAATACGTTCTCTGGTGTCATCTCGAAGACGCGCCACCGCTTTGTCGAGTTTTTCGATACCGAGCATACCGGCCAGATGGTCGCGGCGCCGGGATGGCTGCAGATCGGAAAGGGCATTAAGCTCTTGTTGACGAGCCAGAAACGATGTCTTAAATCCTGCCCAGTCAAGGCCAATCAGCACCACAACAGCCTTCTGGGTTTCGGTTACACCAACGGCAATCGGTGTCGAACCACTGTGGAGTTCTGCCTCGGCCCGCTCCTGACGCCCCACCAGCCGCCTGATAACCCGGTAGTCGGTGTCGCCGACCCTGAAATCGAGACAGACCCGGCAGCCTTCATCGCGGTCGGCAAAAGTCGAGCGTATTTCATCCCGCCCCGTTCTGGCCGCTACATTACCATAGAGAGCCCAGGAAATAGCCTCTATTATAGAAGATTTTCCGGCCCCGTTCGGCCCCACTACCGCAATCACCTTTTGAGAGAATCGGAGCCGTGCTCTCCGAATTACCCGAAAATTGTCTATTTCTAATGAATTAAGCCTCATTTGTAGAAGATAACAAACCGAATTGGAGCACCACTTGTCAAGAGCCCAAACCGGTAAATATGGGAAAATAAGGCACTTACTGGAAAAAAGTTCCAACTTTTCTCTTGACAACATGGCTCTGAGGCATATCTTAAGGCTATGCGTGTGTCATGTCGTGCTTTTGATCGGAGAGCCAAATTTGATCGAGGGTATGACAAACAAGTTACCTCTTTTGACTGAATATTGATAACGACTTGCGCCCTTCGGGGCAATGAAGCCGACGAGGTGTTTTGTGTCTTTGAGATGCCTGTCAGTTTTTAACAAGGATCGCGTCAATATTTTGCCATTCTAAAAATTTCTTCAGTTATCGCTAACTCTAAACCGCTAAGCAAACCATTATGAGTGGTTATACTTAGGAGGTGAACACTGTTAACTGAAACTGTGAACGGAAACACAGAAGCAAAATTTTGTAACAACACAATAATTGACAGGGAGTTCGATACGAACTCCTGCTCCAAGAAAGGAAATTTATTAATTTGATGACCAAAGCCTTCATCCACGCTTCCCTAGACTCTGTTTGTGGACACTCACGAATTGCCTCATGGCAGCCGATACATAATTGTATCAACATGCCCGGTAATTCTAATGGTTTTGGAAAACAAATTACGATCCGTTTTTCCTTATTTAAGGAGGAATTAAATGTCTTTTAGAAAACTAACATTGGCAATTTTAGTTGTCGGTTTGGTCTTCGCTTTCGTCGGCTCAACAGTCGCTGAAAAGCCGCAGGGTTTCACCGAGAAACCTCTTGTGACTAATACAGCACCAGTTCCATCAAGGGCTCGAATTCCGAGTCAACTTGAAGGTTCGGATATGCTGGCTAAGGCTAACCCACCCGTTGCTCTCGATCCTGATGCAGTGAAGAACTCTTCCCTGCCTCAGACCGACAGCCCAGATACCAGTGGGTGCACATTTCTCAATTTCTATGATGTGGGCACCTCATGGGATTGGATTTACCTCATGTCCGGTGGCAGCCAGGGCAGAGTCTTAACGATGCGCTACGACTCGCCTCTGGATGACCATATTGCCAACTCGGTCTATGGTGTCTATCCGTATGTCTGGTGGAACAATAACACTGCTGGTGCAGGCCTTCCTCTGGCTGATATTGTGGTGACGATTTACGAAGATGATGGTGGCATG
Source organism: bacterium (assembly GCA_030640905.1). Classification (GTDB taxonomy): domain Bacteria; phylum Zixibacteria; class MSB-5A5; order GN15; family FEB-12; genus DAOUUR01. Next base: position 1,457 of record DAOWIM010000109.1, on the reverse strand, counting down.
CCTGGTACCGTTATCCATTCGGAACCCTTTACTCTGCCCGAATTCAACTATGGCGGCGGCACCTACTTCGCCTTGCAATTTATCGGTGGCGCAGTCGAGGTACCCCCTGTCTTCCATATTGGCTTAAGTACTACTGGTGGTGACGCCAACAGTGAGCTCATCATCGGCAGTGACGACGGTGGACCTGACTGCATTCACCCAAGTGCCTTAATTCCTGGCACAGCCACTCCTACTGGTCGGTCGGCGGCGTACTTATACGATGGCGGCACGTCCACGTGGGGCTGGTATGCAGGCAATGTGGCATTCTCCTGTGGCGACCGCAACTTCGACTTCTATGTCGATTTCTGCTCGCACTATGTAAAATGCTACGAAGTCCACGAATTGCCGGCTCCCGGTTTCGTCTGGGGCTGGCAGATGCCTGACAACACTTTCGACGGTGGAGCTGCAACCTGGAACGGCATCGGTCAAATGACCACACTCTTTGCCGATTCACTGGGCTATGTCAGGCTCCGCCATCTCGACTACGCTGACGATGACGGCGTTGAATACTGGCCGGCACCGCCCGCTCTCCGCAGCCTGCGGATTGACATCTGGGAAGATAACGGCTCTGGTGAAATCCTGGAAGCTGGCGGTCCAAAAGCCACGGAAACCTTTACCGGTACCAGGGATGACTTCTTCCCTGAAACCGGCGGCGATCTCGTGGCCGACCCAAGTAACTGGAACAATATTTACATTGATTTCCGGTCCCAGAATCTCTTCCTGAGCGGCACTTATCACATTACGGCTACTCTGACTCACTCTGATCCGGCTGATGGCTGGCTCGGACTACCACTGAGTTTTGAGCATCCGGCATACTGCCCTGGTCCGTACTGTACTGACGGTACCGGCGCCAGTATCTCATGGGATGACGGTGCCAATTTCACCCGGATGTATAATGATGCTCTCTGGATGAGTGAAGCTGGCTTCGATATGGCATTCCTCATTCCAGTGGGTCTCTGCCTCGACGAGTTCGCTGAGTGCCAGACTGTGGATGTCTCTGATGATCTTACCGCTATCTATTACCTCGGAGACGATACACGATTCACCAACAAGATCCCGGGTCTCCCGGTCAATCGTGTCGAGGAAATCCGATTCCAGATCTTGGACGATACGTACTGGGGTGATCCGGCCACTATGAACGGTGAACCGGATGTTGAGGTCGCCATCTATTCTAATATCACACTCGGTGGTACCGACCCCAACGCCAACATGATCTGGTCTGTTACTCTAGCCGAAGCCGATGTGACGTACTATCCCGGGTGGACGACCGTGGTAATCCCTGGTGGCGTACAAGTCCTCGGCGACTTCTATGTCGGCGTGGCTAATGTCTCCGCTGACTCGTATAACAACTACTTCTACACTCCTGCCCACAATGCTTTTGAGATAATGGGCGGCATGGTGTACTTCCGTAGCAGTAC
>DAOWIM010000096.1 GCA_030640905.1 bacterium | reverse complement strand
GTGCGGTTGAGGACGGGCGACATAAAGCCGCCCTCTACGCGGGACGACAGCCCCTCATCGCGTAGCGGCGGGCCTTGTGTCCGCCGTCATAGCGCCGCTATAAGGAGTTTTTCAACAGCCTGTTAGCAGTATGAGCCCGCGGCAGTCGGTTTGCCGAATCCTTCCAGAGCGTTCTCTCAGACGACGGTGCCGATTCGGTCATTGTGTTCGTCTCTGCCGCCGCTATGCCTGCTCCGCCAGTTTGACAAACTCGTCAACATCGGCCAGCGCCAGATTGACAGCATCGACCCAGAACTTCTCTTCGGTAAGGTCAACATCAAGATGCTTCCGAGCCAACTCTTCGGTTGACATGCTGCCGGTATCGGCCAGCAACGCCTGATACTTCTTCGCGAACGCCGATCCTTCTTTCTTTGCCCGATCATAGATGCCACCTGAGAAGAGGAAGCCGAAAGTGTACGGGAAATTGTAGAACGGTTGATCGGTTAGATAGAAGTGGAGTTTCGAGCACCAGAAGAGGGGATGATAACCTGATTCATCAAGAAGATCACCAAATGCTTCTTTTTGAGCGGCGATCATTATCTCGGAGAGACGGTCCTTACCAACAACACCTTTTTTCCGTTCGGCAAAGAATTGCTGTTCAAATATGTAGCGACTGTGCAGATCACAGAACATTACATAGACCCCTTGAATTTTCTGCTCAAGAAGCATCAGTTTCTCGCCCGGATCTTTGCACGCACCGAGAGCAGCATCAGTCACCAGCGACTCGGAGAAAATCGAGGCTGTCTCGGCGAGGTTCATAGGATACTCGGTGGCGAAATATGGTCGATCTTTCAGGACGTGGCTGTGATAGGCGTGACCCAGTTCGTGCGCCAAGGTCAACAGGTTTTCATACGATCCCGCATAGGTCATGAAGATACGGCTCTGCCGGAACGCTCCCATGCCGGAGCAGAAACCACCGCCCCGCTTACCGGCACGGTCCTCAGCCTCGATCCAGCGTTTATCCAACGCCATGCGGCAGAAGTCGGCAAGGTGCGGCGAGAACGCTCGTGACTGTTCAACAATGAAATCACCGGCATCGTCAAACGCGTAGAGCTTGTCGGCTGAACCAACCGGTGCGAATTCATCGTACCACTTGTACTTGTCGATCCCCAGAAGCTTCTTCTTGGCTTCGATATACGGTTTGAGACGCTGCGTCTCGCGGGCAACCACTTTCCACATCGTATCGAGCGTCTTCTGCTGCATCCGGGAGGCGACCAGCGGCGCATGCATGACTGAGTCCCATTTGCGATTTTCATAGAGAGATAACCGGAACCCACCAATTGCATTGAGCATCATCGCCGACAAATCGGCGCGGGAATTCCATCCTTCAGTCATCTTCTCAAATGCCTGATGGCGGACTTTGCGATCGGGGTCGGAGAATTTTGTAGCCAACTGCCCCATTGAGATATTCTCGGTCTTGCCGTCCTGTTGGAAATCAACTCTCAGTTCACCGGCCATCTTGTCATATATCTGATTCCAGGCATGAAAGCCGTTCACTGATAAGTCAAGAGCGAGCGATTCCAACTCCACCGACATCTTGCTTCTGGCAATCTCGCGAATCTCATCAAGACAGAACCGCACTGGCACCAGATCGGGATGAGCTACCAGTTTACCCCATATCTCATCGCTCTGCTTCATAGCCAGAGCTTCAAACTGCGTCCCTATCTTCTCGCACTGTGAATAATAAACAAAACCTTCCGAATAAATTGCGTCGGCCTCGTTGTCACTCACATCGGCGGAAGCCAGACAACCGGAGAACGAAAGCACCAACCCCGTATCTTCACAGGCAGCCTGCCATTTGAGAACAAAATCAGCCCACTGCTGAATATTGCCATCCTCCAGAGTAGTCGGCAATTTGTCCAGCATCGCTTTTGTGACAACCAGATCGTTCTTGACCTTCTCGCGGTGTTTCTTGAACTCTACCGATTTGCTGCCGCCGGGGAAAATCGAATCCAGATCCCATTGCGGCGCGGGGGGAATCTTGCCTTTTGCTGCCATTGTCTTATCCTCTCAATTGATTCATTAACATCAACTAAAGTGCTCCGTCACGGTCTCTTAAGACAGGCTCGCCTGTGTTAGATGTCCGGGGCTTCGTATTTTTTTACCCACTTTGCATAGAACAGCATCGCCACCGCCGAGCCAATCCCGATTGCGGCGAACTGATACCACAACTCATACGGTTGGTACGTTGTCCAGAGCATGTTGGTAACCTGTATGTGATCGGTACCGGCAAGTTCTACCAGTTTGTTCATCGCCTCCGGACGAGCAACGTCGGTTACATTGTAATTCGTAGCAAGATAATCTATAGCAAGATTGGCCTTATCGCCGGCCGTGTCATAAACATGCCCGGCAAAAACGGACCCAACTCCCCAGCCTATCCCCTGCGGGATGTTGGCATACCCCATGTAGAGACCTTTCTCACCCTCCGGGGCGATGACGCCGAGGTACTCATTCATTTTTGGAGAAGATAACATTTCGCCGACTGAGAATACCAATATCCCTATCAAGCAAAAGTAGCCGGACGTTGTGAACCCGGCCAGGATGAGCCCTACCGAACCAATCAAGATACCGATAACTATTGACATCACTCTTCTCATCCGTGCAACCATCCAGGAAACGACTACAACTGCCAGAATAATCAATCCCGCATTGGCATTGATCAACCATTCCTGGGTGATCTGTGGCCCGCGTTTCGAGTTGGCCTGTAACATCCAGTCGGGGAGGCCCAGGTCCTTGACAATTTGAGAGCTGTCCACCCAATCAACAATGAAATTGGGCAACATATCAAAAAGCTGCATGAACATCAGCCAGAAACCGGACATGATGAAGATGAAAACCATCAACCGAAGGTTGAATATCTTCTTGATAGTGAACCACAGCACGCGGAGCGGATTGCCAATCTGTACGCCACCAACAGCCGGGTCCTTGTATGTAAAGAGCATCAGGAAATTGAGCGACACTATCACAGCACAACCATAGAATACTGCCGGCCACGAAATACCGTACAAGTAGTGCGCCAGCGGCGGGCCAAGAAAACCGCCGATATTGACCAGCATGTAGAACATTCCCCATCCGACCGACGAGTTCTTCTTGGTAAGGGTCTGGCACATTGTTCCCTGAACACCCGGCTTGAAAATAGCCGTCCCGAGCGCCAGCACACAGCAACCGATCAGGAATGGCCAGAATTCGCGCTGGGTGGCCATCATAACATAGCCGGCAATTTTGATCACAATTGAGACCGCGATCGTCTTTTTGTACCCGTAACGGTCGGCAAACCCACCGGATATCATCGGCGTGAGCGATTGAAACAGCGCCCACAAGAGGAATATGAGCCCTTTGTCGGTCTGGCTAAAATGCAGCCCGCCGATCTCGTCGGCCTGGGCGATGTAAATGGGGATAACTACGCGCACACCGTAGTAGGCCAGGCGCTCAAACATCTCCATTATGTTGACCATCCAGAACGGACGGCTCATCGACAACAGAGTTGTGAACATGCCCTCTTTTTCCTCTATCACGACCGTAGATGAAGTAGCAGACATATTGGTCTCGTTTCTCACCGAAGGGGTTTTAGATTCGAATTCCGGGTAATTAACAGCCCCCGGCGGCCTCAGTCAACGAGAAAGGGGGCGAAGGACCCCAGTGCTGGTACCAATTGTTAGTTGGCCTCGAAATCAAAACAACCATATTTTGGGAGTATGTCAGTGACAAGTCACTCTTTCTTGTGCCCGCACCGCGTGGCCAACCACTCATTTCGCCCAAGGGCTGGGCTATCTGATAATTGGCAGCATTCCGGTGACAAGTCACTCTTTTCGCGCTCAATGGCTGGGCCGTCCGATTATCAGCGGAGCCTGATGCTATGACCGATCACGACAATCAACCGATTGAGTATCCAATCGATGGCACCCTTGACCTCCACCAGTTCTCACCGAGCGAAACCAAAGAAGTAGTTTGCGAATTTATCGGCGAATGTCTGAGTCGGAATATCCTGACCATTCGCATTGTTCACGGAAAAGGGGTCGGTGTTCAGCGGCGGATTGTCCACTCGGCACTTGAAAAACATCCCAATGTAATATCGTTTCGACACGAGAGTGGCTCTGGTGGTGGATGGGGCGCAACAATTGCGGATCTCCGCAAGTAGCGCTCGCTGGAATCCTGCGAGATTATAGCGAAACCCCCTGCAGAAAGCAGGGGGTTTCTTTGTCGGGCGTTAGTCCAGATATCACACCAGGACCCAAAATGGTGGCGCTGAACCTTCCAGCCGTTAGATGATAGGGTAGGAACCCGACGTATTACAAAGGGTAACACCTATCTTCCTGTTTAGCCGATTCCGGCTGGTACAATTTTGTTATCAAGAACTGTGGTAACGATCAGGCAAGTAGCAAAAGCCACTCAGATTTACTCCCGAACCCTACAAGGTGGGTCCAGGATACCGCTGACGGGCGAATGCTCATCAAACGAGTGGGAAGCTTTGCCAATCAAATGCAAAGCACCGACGTCATTACTCGCCACAAGTCTGGTGTCGAATGTGGGGTGAAACAAACGTGAACAATCGTTCACTCACTCCTCCTGCTGTAATTACCCAAGTCCTCGTCCAAATTGTCACAGTGCCGGGAAAATTCTCGGCTGGTAAAGAGAGCCTCCCCTCGAGGGTCACTCTCAATCACAAGTATGATAACACACGAAGTTTCCGGTGTCAAGCTATAAATGTGCTTGCCGCGCAAATTCTCTCGTTTTTCGGCTTCCTATTGTTTCACCTCGGCCAGAACCGACTCAAATGGATTCAGCCTGAGTTTCTTCGGCTCACTGTCAAGTGCCGGCAGGCTGAAATCAAAATCAGTTTTGTCAACCAATAGTCGAACATACGCACGGCGCTCGTTGTCGAATTCAATTTCGAGCGGAACATACATCTTGAAATCATCAGGCACGTTCTCAGTCTTGATGTTGCATTGCGATAACCACTTACCGTCGTCGCCCATACTCATTTCATACGTAAACCGGTAGGTGGGCAGATCGTTACCGTAAACCCACTGATCAAAAAACCAGCCCATATCAATTCCGACATACTTCTCCGTCAGTTTGCGGAATGCTTTGGTCGTTGCCCGACCGCCTCGAAATTTCTGGTAGTACTCCTTCATCATGGCGAAGAAGCGGTCTTCGTTGAAGTTCTGCAGATCGATCAACATGTTCCGCAGCATGTGAAGGACAAAAGCGCCCTTCTTGTAAATTATCAGGCCGTAGTCCCCTCTGGTTTTTGTGCTCGATGTCCGGTGGCCGAGTGCGATCGGGCCCGCCTCAGCGCCGCTCCCAAAAATGTATTTCCGATTTGAGAATATCTCTTTGCGAATATCCTTAAGTCTGTCCAGAAACTTATCATTATCCGCAACCGCCTGATAATAAATCAGCGCTGAGTACTCGGCAAATCCTTCGCTGAGCCACTTGTCATGATACGAGTCATACCCAACTCCCACCCCCCACCACTGGTGAGCCACTTCGTGCGCTCGGAATAACCTATCTGCCCCCCACACGTCGGTATTGATCCATGTCCCGAACCCAAGATGAAGAAAGCCGGGAAAAGCCTCGCCGTGCGATGCCAGCACCTCGGTAACAACAAGTTTTTTACCCGGATACTCACCAAAGTAATGGCTGAACAATCTGAGACTGTTGATTACATCGTCGGCAACCTGCCGCTCCATATGGCGACCGGTATTGACCATCGATAATTGTAGTCCACGAGCAAGATTCTTATGGAGTGATTTGGAAAAATGTATTTCCACTGGAGGTACATCGTCTTCGACAAAATCAAACTTCTTGAATCCGCCGATACTGAAAGAGACGTTGGCAGCCGGTTGATCTACGACCCAGCGAGTATGCAGCACCCGTCCGATCTTTTCACTCTCCTGCAATGTGCCGGTGGATACGAAGGAATAGTCTTCGGGGGTCTTGTAGCTGATATCAAACGTAGCCAATTGCCTGAACCCATGCCGGGGGTACCATGAGGCTCCGGCATCGACAAAAAACTCCCCCACAGCCTGTTCAATAAGCTCGCCACTGCAGAAGAAGGTCAGCGAAGCACTATCCCCGGCAGCTAGTGGCTGATTCAAAATCAGATATCGATCCCACGGCCGATACCCACGCTTCTTCTCGGCGGTTATCAAACCGTACTTGCCATCGGGGGCTCCCACCACACTATCAATTGTTAGCTCCGGATCAAGCTTGAATCTGATCAGCTGAGTGTTTTCCAGAAGGGCCTTGAATGTTATCTCAGTCCTGGCAGTGAAATCTCCCGACCGATCAATTTCTGCTTCGATATTGTAATGCTTCACGCTGATAGCTTCACGCCTGATCCCATTGATCATGTCGTAAGAATCATCCAGATATATCGAATAGCTGTTGATCAGTTCCAGATAGTTCTCACCCGGGGCCCAGTTGTGTCGTTTGAACGAAACTTCCTCACGATCGTATTGATCGAACATATATTGCACGCGCTTCCTGCCGTCCAGATGAAGGCTGGTCAGCAGGAACGGCTTGTCGAGTGGAAACAGGATATTCCTGATCGCTTTGGCCAGCGGATAGCTGGTATCGCCCGAATGGAACATCTGCACTTTCGTGAGAACATCCATATGATTCTGGGCGTGGCCGAACTTCCCGACATCAACGGTACTGACCGGAACACCGTGGGAAATGATCTGCTCAACCGTACGCGAATCAAAAAGCAGCAACACCTCCTTAAAGTATCTGTTAAGAGAATCCGACTTGAACCACCGCTGCAGTTGATCTCTCTCCATCTGAACCGGCGGCTCAAACTGAAACCACCCCATCCCTCTGAAAAACCCACCCCATCGCACAGTATTACCGTCAAGCACAATCGGTTTGAAGAAACAGAATTCCCCCTCTTCGATCACCAGGTTCATGCTGTGGTGTTCGATAGTGAGACTGTCAATCCGATAGACGGCGGTCTCGTCCATCTCCGGATCTTCCATCTGCTCGAATGCTGCGATGATCTCCGATGCGGTCGCCGCGTGTAAATCTGATATACACAAGATGCCGAGAATGCAGACGCACGCTAAACCGATTAGAACTCTACTGGCCATGTCGGTCAATCCTCTCAACTCGTCAATGCAAGGCAATGCCAGAAAAAAGGGCAGGCCAGTCTGCCTGCCCTTCATAGTGTGCAAGAATGTTTGGTGCTCAGGCGATTGTAACCTCTTTGCAGAGGTAAATATCCTGGATGGTATGAAGCAGTTCAACTCCATCCTTCATCGGTCGCTGGAACGCTTTTCGTCCGGAAATCATACCGGTACCACCGGCCCGCTTGTTGATCACTGCCGTGCGGACAGCCTGAGCCATGTCGGAATCGCCACCCGACGCGCCACCCGAATTGATCATCGGGATCCGACCCATGTAGCAGTTAGCAACCTGATAACGGGTCAGGTCGATCGGATGGTCGGTCGTCAGTTCATCGTAAACTTTCGGGTGCGTCTTACCAAATTTCAGAGCGTTGTATCCACCGTTGTTCTCTGCCTGTTTCTGTTTGATCAGGTCGGCCTCGATTGTGACACCGAGATGATTTGCTTGGC
>DAOWIM010000090.1 GCA_030640905.1 bacterium | reverse complement strand
GGGTGGTCGATTGAAAACCGTTGATGGTCGTCACTTCATGGACGGTGTTCACGAACTGAAAGACCTCGCCCCGCGTGACGTTATAGCGTATGAAATCGACCGTGAACTAAAGGCAAGCGGCGAGGAGTTTGTTTTTCTCGATATTAGTGACCACGACCCCGAATTTGTCAGGAAACGATTCCCCAACATCTACCGCGAATGTCTTCGCCGTGGGTTTGACATAACCAAACGGCCAGTTCCCGTAGTCCCCGGAGCTCATTATGCCTGCGGCGGTGTTGTCGCGTCGGTCGATGGGACTACAGAACTTCCCGGACTATATGCGGCCGGTGAAGTAGCCCATACCGGGATGCACGGCGCCAACCGGCTGGCTTCCAATTCGTTGCTGGAGGCGGTTGTCATGGCCAAGCTTGCCGCCGGGGTATCATCGGAGTATTTTGATCACACCAAATTTCCGGCCCAGGTACCGGTCGACAACCCCCTGTATTCATCACTCAGCCGTCCCCAGAAAAGAATCCTGATCGCTCACAATCGCCGCCAGTTGAATCGGATCATGTCCGACTTTGCGGGAATTGTGCGTACCGAAGAACACCTTTCTCTGGCGCTTGACAAGGTTACTCAGATTTGCAACGATGTGGAGCAGCACTTCCTGGCAACATCTGCCAGCTATAATATTCTGGAGCTTCGAAACATGGCCACAACCGCTCGACTTATTATTGAGTCGGCGTTGCAACGAAAAGAATCGCGGGGTCTGCATCATGTCCAGGATTACCCCGAGACAAAAGCAGCCTTCGCCCACGATACGGTCGTGGCAGGAAAACAACGAAAAGGAGATTGAGCTTGTCGCAACATTCTGAAATGATTCTCATCATTGATTTCGGCGGGCAATATACGCAGCTCATCGCGCGTCGTGTTCGCGAAGCGAAAGTATATTGTGAAATTGTGCCCTGTCATGCCGACCTGCAGACATACGCCAATCGCAACGTTCGTGGCTACATTCTATCGGGCGGCCCGGCTTCGGTTATGGATAAAGATTCCCCCCCGATGCCGTCCAACGTAGTCGACAGCGGCCTGCCGATTCTCGGTATATGCTATGGTATGCACCTGCTGGCTAAAGCGTTCTCCGGTAAGTTGGTTCGGGCCGAGACAAGGGAGTACGGTCGGGCATACCTTGAGTTCGACAGCGAAAACCGTCTTTTCTCCGGCATTCCGCGTCGCAGTCAGGTGTGGATGTCTCACGGTGACTCGGTGGAGAAATTGCCCGATGGTTTCAGAGTGATTGGGTCAACCGATACTCTTAAAGCTGCCGCGGTGGCCGACGAAAAACGCCGCATCTATGGCGTCCAGTTTCATCCCGAAGTCCACCATACCGACGAGGGAAAAAATATCCTCTCCAACTTTCTCTTTGATGTATGTGGCCTCAAGGGTGACTGGACGACCGAGGCTTTTATCGAAAGCACGGTGGCGCAGATTCGTGCTCAAGTAGGTGATGGCGAAGTTATCCTCGGTATCTCCGGTGGAGTTGATTCTACCGTCGCCGCTATGCTCCTGTCTAAGGCGATTGGATCGAAACTGCATGGTGTCTTTGTCAATAACGGACTCCTGCGCAAGAACGAATTTGAAGATGTCACCCGCATGCTCGGTACACTGGGGATTAACCTCAAAGCGGTGGACGCCTCTTCGCTCTTCCTTGAGAGACTGGCCGGTGTCTCCGATCCGGAGAAAAAGCGAAAGATCATCGGCAATGCTTTCATAGATATCTTCGAAGACGAGGCCGAGAAGATAGGGCAGATTGATTACCTTGCCCAGGGGACACTCTACCCGGACGTCATCGAGTCGGTCTCGTTTAAGGGCCCATCGGCGACGATCAAATCGCACCACAATGTCGGTGGGTTGAAAGACCGCATGAAACTGAAGTTGGTCGAACCGTTGCGGGAACTATTCAAAGACGAGGTCAGAGAGCTTGGCCGTAAGCTTGGTATCCCGGAGAAATTTATCGGGAGGCATCCTTTCCCCGGTCCCGGGTTGGCGGTTAGAATATTAGGCGATATCACCAAAGAACGCTGCGACCTCCTGCGAGAGGTGGACGCTATCTTTATCGACGAACTCTTTGCCAACAAAATCTACGATGACATCTGGCAGGCGTTCTCGGTGCTCTTGCCGATCAAGGCGGTCGGTGTTATGGGTGATGAACGCACGTACGAACACGTGGTGGCGTTACGGGCGGTTACGTCCGTTGACGGCATGACCGCCGACTGGGCCAAGATCGACCCGGATATTCTTGCTCACATTTCCAATCGGATTATCCGGCAGGTCACAGGAATCAACCGCGTTGTCTATGATATTTCATCGAAACCACCGGCTACGATTGAATGGGAATAACCGTTGTCGGTATTAATCATGGTTCTTAGTTTTTGAGATGAAGGTTCTCAGAATGTTGCTCTGGCTGCTGGCAAGTATCGTTACTATTATCGGATTGGTGATGGCTTTGGTCTATTTCAGTCAGGATCGGATGATCTTCTACCCGGTCAGTGAACTGGTTGTGACGCCTGCTGAGATCGGTTTACCATTTGAGGATGTCTCTATCGAAGTGACCGACGGTGAGAACATTCACGGCTGGTTTGTCCCTGCTTCATCAGATTCCGTCACGGATAGTTTGTACAAGACGATTCTCTTTTTTCACGGCAATGGCGGCAACATATCGCATCGTTTGGAAACGATCAGCTTCATCGGTGAGATGGAGACCGATCTGCTGATTATCGATTACCGCGGCTATGGCCGGTCCGACGGTTCACCCTCGGAGGACGGTATGTATGCCGATGCTGAGGCGGCGTATCGGTGGTTGACCGAAAGCAAAGGCGTCCCGCCTGCCGATATTATTCTGTTTGGTCGATCTCTTGGTGGCGCGGTTGCTATCAATCTGGCGAGTCGGTTCAAGTGCGGAGGGTTGATTGTCGAGTCGTCGTTCACCTCAATTGCAGATATGGGCCGACTGGTCTATCCATTTTTGCCTGTGTCGTGGCTGGCGCGATATCAATTCGATTCGATTTCGGGAATCAAGAGTATTCAGTCCCCGGTTCTGGTGACGCATTCACCAGATGACGACATGATTCCTTTCCGGATGGGGAAGGCTCTTTTTGAGAATGCTCCCGAGCCGAAGCAGTTTGTGCCGCTCACCGGTGGACACGATGATTTAGGCTATCTCGATCATCCTACCTATCGGGAAGCGGTCGGTCGGCTGATTTCCGGGCGTGATTGATTTAACAACTGCTTCAACCTGCTATTTTGACCGAGCCGGTGACATCTGAGACAAATCGTTTGACAAAGCAGGCATAACGGCCTATAATTTTGGTCCACCTGAAGGAGAAAGAAAGCTGTCCGATCATGCTTGATACCAACAAAATGCTTGAATATACCAGCCCGGTACAGGCGGACCTGGACGACTTCAGTCGCAACTTAAACGATGTTGTCAAAGGTGACTCGCCGCTGATTGCATCGATTGCGCGTCACCTTCTCAAGGCGCGTGGTAAACGAATCAGACCGGCCTTTCTCTTTCTCTCATCCCGAGCCGCCGACAATTTCACCGAGCATACGGTGTCAGCATCGCTGGCTATTGAATTGATCCACACCGCCACTCTTTTGCATGATGATGTAGTCGATGAGTCGGAGATGCGACGTGGCCAGGATACGGTCAATGCACAGTGGACCAATCTGATTTCGGTTCTGATGGGTGACTATCTTTTTGCCAAGGCGTTCCGGATCATGGTGACGACCGAGTCCCTCCAACTGATGCAGGCGATTTCCGAAGCGACCGAAAGGGTTTCGATTGGAGAACTCCGGCAGATTGAAGAAACCGGCAACTACGATGTGTCCGAAGATGAGTATCTCTCAATCATTGCCGATAAGACCGCCTCGCTCTTTGCCGTTTCCTGCGAGACCGGACCGATCCTCCTGAAGAGACCAATCGGCGAACGACAACGGTTTGCCATGTTTGGTGAGAAAATTGGGACAGCCTTCCAGATTGCCGATGATCTGCTTGATTTTGTTGGCGATGCAGAGGTCACTGGCAAGGAACCGGGTAACGATGTCCTCACCGGCAGAGTTACCTTACCGCTTATTTTTACGCTGAAGAATGTTGGAAAGGCCGCGCGCAAAGAAATCCTCGGGTGCCTTGATCAGCCCGAGAGAGATCAGGAAACGTTCCAGCGCCTGCACCAGTTTGTCACCGAATCCGGGGGGATCGACTATGCCTACGACCGAGCTGATCGACTCTGTCAACAGGGGCTGGATGCCATCTCCAAAGTCAAGGAATCTATCTACTATGACTCGTTGGCCGGGATGGTAGAATTTGCCATCGCCCGGGCTTCCTGATAATCTGTTGTTGATTCTAGCCGATCTACTACCTTGTGCTTCTAGAACCGATGTTGCTCTGACCGGTATAACCGAAGTGCCGATCAATATACGACGGTTTCAGAAAACTGAGTCAGCGCTACGAGCCTGAATTTTGCGTACGAGAAAAGACCTTTGACGATGGCTGCTTTGTTTGGATACGAAAAACTCTCAATAGATTTTCTGACGTCTACGCCGTTTCTTGCCTGGACAGCTTTTGTGGTTTTGGTGGGGCTGGGTGTCTATCTATATTATCGAACCAACCCGCCGCTTCCGGTTTATCTCAGAGTAATACTGGCGACTCTACGTCTCTGCGCCATCGCCGCTCTTTTTGCTGCCCTCCTTGAACCGGTGATCGGCTACGAACGTCATTTTGAACGCAAAGTGCAGGCCACCGTACTTGTCGATATCTCTTCCAGCATGAACGCCGGGGACGGTGAGTTCACTCGGTTGGCGCGAGTTGAATCAACTCTCTCAAACGATGCGGTCAAGGCCGTTCGTTCGCAGGTCGATATCAGGACGGTTTACTTTGGAGGCAATGCGGCTGATTCGAGGGATGCGGTTCAGCGTGACAGAACGGCCCTCGGTGATGTGATTTCTTCGGTTGGTCATGATGAGCTTTCCCGATCATCCGATTTCTGGCTGCTGTTCAGCGATGGCAACTCCAACGACGGTGGTGATCCACGCCAGGCCGCTTCGGGGCTGACGGTTCCTGTTCACGCCATTGATATGGCCGGAGAGTCAGGGCAATTTGATGTTGGTCTTGGCACTGTCGATTTTGAACCGGTGGCATTTGTTGGTCGGCAGAGTGTGGTCGATATCAGGTTTGACTGGCATCATGCCGTCACCGGTCCGTTGACTATTAAGTTGATGGAAGGTCGGCAGACGTTGAAGCAGGCCGATTTTATGCTCGACCAGGAGGATGGCCGGGGGCACGTATCGCTTAGATATCTACCGCCCGAACCGGGGAAGAAAATCCTGACGGTGACGATTGAGACGACTGCGGCAGAAGAAACAGACGGCAACAACGAGCAGTCATTTGCCGTTAAGGTTCTTCGCAGTCGCCGGCCGGTGTTACTGGCAAGCTGGCGACCTGACCACGAGGTTGGTTTCCTCAGGAGACATCTGGAGCAATCGGATCAGTACGACGTTGAATTCATCGCTCTTGGCGAGAAGCTGGGTAATCTTCGCGGTCGTTTCCCTGATCGCCTTACCGAACTGAATCGTTACGATCTGATAATCCTTTACGATCCCAACCCGGCGACTCTGGCTCCCCACGAGTCGAACATACGTTCCTATCTCTCTGAACGCGGTGGGGCGGTGTGGGTTCTGATGGGCGGTACTTTTGCGGCCGGCAATCGGGTGGACTGGTTTGATGAGTTGCTGCCGTTTTATCCGTCGGTTGTTCCGGCTCTGGTCCATGCTGATTTCCACGGTGAACCAACCGAGAGCGAACTGTTTCATCCGTCGGTTCGTCTGGCCGACGAGCGGGTTGCAATCAGGCAGAGATGGGCAGAGCTACCGCCGTTTGAATCGCTGGTCAGGTGTGACCAAATTGACCCGCAAGCTACCGTCTTGCTCTCAGCGGCAAATAGTCGCGGGCGGGGAGAATCGATCCCGTTGCTTGGCTATCGCCGAACGGGACCGGGAAAAGTGCTGGCTTCGGCGGCTCTTCCGTTCTGGACCTGGGGATTTGTTGGTCTTGGATACGGAGATAATGGTGCTGATTATTCTCGCTTTCTGGAAGGTACCCTCAACTGGTTGACAGTGCGGGAAGATTTTGATCCGATCAGAATTGCTCCCGAGCGCGAGGTTGTTGCTCGCGGCGAACCGGTTCGGTTTGCAGGCTATGCGTTCGATCAGGGGTATCGGCCGATCCCCGGTGTCAGCGGGTATGTACGCCTCAAGCGCAGTGATACCGACGAGCCAATTGAGGCTGACCTTCAGGTTGTCTCAGAGGGGCGTTTTGCGGCCCAGTTGGACCGGGTTCCACCGGGCAGGTATCAGTTTGAAGCACGTTTTGAGAAGGGAGGCAGTGTTCTAAAGCAGGTCGATGGTTCGGTCATGGTGGAGACGTATTCGCTGGAGGAACTGGACCCTTCCGGGGATTCTGAAACGTTGTCGGCTATCGCCAGACTGACCGGTGGCCAGTATGTGCGCTGGGGTGACTTTGATCGATTTGTTGAAGAGTTGGATATACTACCG
Organism: bacterium; assembly: GCA_030640905.1. GTDB lineage: Bacteria > Zixibacteria > MSB-5A5 > GN15 > FEB-12 > DAOUUR01. Next base: position 1,375 of record DAOWIM010000090.1, on the reverse strand, counting down.
ATCAAGGCGATCAAGCGTGGTGAGATTATCGTATGGAACCGAATCTGGCTTCTATTGATTTTCCTGGTGGCGCTTTCTGCAGAATGGTTGATACGGAAAATCAACCAACTGATCTGATCTGAAATTTCGGATTACATGTTTTCCAGAGATCGCAGATCAATTTTCTCTGACAATTTCATCTTCTGTTTACAGAGAGCATCGATATGATTCTTGATCCTCTCGGCACAGGTGAGGATCTGGGTCAGATTTTTGCGCTGGCTGTCTTTGAGATTAGGAGAATCTTCCATCAAGAATTCACAGTAGCCAATGACTCCTGCCAGTGGGTTGTTCAGATCATGGTTGAGTTTCAAGCATTGCGTAATAAACGGCTGTAATTCGTCCCACTGATCTGGTCCGATTGTTGACTTTGCCTTCGTTTCTGGTCCATTCATGTTGCAACCTCAGCTCCCTAAGTTTCCTCTTTTCTGTTACCCCTCTACTTTTGTTTATCGACAATTGAAGGTCCATTCCTTACAAAAGAGTTGAAAAAAAGCTTTGAGGGCTTATATTCGGCTCTGAGTTACCAGCCTAACATCCACTGTAACAGTCCGATACTGGAGTAGATTGTGAAGATAGCGGTAATTGGAGCCGGTCTAATGGGCCGAGCAGCAGCTTTTGATTTTACCCGGGCAGATAATGTCGAACTGGTCGGAGTGTTCGATATTGATGAGAGCCTGGCCCGCGATGTTGCCAACAGGTTTGGTGATGAGAAGACGATTTCCGGACGGATCGATGCTTCGGACCCGGAGGCGGCAAAAAACCTGTTTTCGGATTATGATGCCGTTCTTTCCTGCGTTACCTACAAATACAATCCGGGACTGACAAAAGCGGCTATCGAAGCTGGTTGCCATTTTGTCGATTTGGGCGGTAATAACGATGCTGTCCAGGCGCAACTTGAGATGGATCAGCAGGCCGAGAAGGCCGGTGTTGTCGTTATTCCGGACTGCGGTCTGGCTCCGGGCTTTGTCTCGATTCTGGTGGCCGATGGTGTCAGCAAACTTGAGAAAGTTGAGTCGGTCAGAATCCGTGTTGGCGGTCTTCCGCAATCACCTCGCCCGCCCCTGAACTACCAGATGCTTTTCTCCGCCGAAGGTCTTATCAATGAATATTGGGAGCCGTGTATCGTCCTTGAAGATGGTGTCAAGAAAACCGTCAACCCGATGACCGGCCTGGAACTTTTGAATTTCGACGGGATCGGCCAACTGGAAGCTTTCTATACATCAGGTGGCGTCTCGACCCTGCCGGACACGTATCTGGGCAAAGTTGCTGATCTGGACTACAAGACGATCCGCTACCCGGGACACTGCCAACTAATCAAGCCGATGCTTGAGATCGG